>DATKAO010000027.1 GCA_035498015.1 Myxococcota bacterium | reverse complement strand
GGCGGATACGGGTAGATGATGCCGGTCGGCGTGCGCCGCCGGTAGGGAGTCAGGAGTGACAGGCCCTGCGGGTCGGGGTCTTCCCAGACCTCGGCGTTGCCGGGGTGGAGTGAGTCGCGCGGCGGGTCCGCGGCGGCGGGCAAGGCTGCGGCGCCGAACAGCAGCAGCAGTGCGAGACGCGCCACGCCCATGCCGGCCTCCTAGCGGTGGAACCGCGGACCCGACGGGCTGTTCGACCCGTGGATCTGCGAGTGACAGTTGAGGCAGCCGCGGTTCATCAGCCGGTCGTCGGGCGCGGAGCCCTTCGCCATGTTCTCCGAGGTCACGAGCCCCGACGGGTGGCCGAAGTTCGGGTTGTCGATCGGCGAGTGACACTCCTGGCACAGGAAGGGCAGGGCGGTGGTCAGCAGCCGCTCGTGATTCGAGCCGTGGGGCTTGTGGCAGTTCAGGCAGCTCTCGCGCACCGGCGCGTGCTCCCAGAGGAAGGGGCCGCGCTTTTCGGCATGACAGCCGGTGCACAGCGAGTTCACGTCGTCGGCCTTGAGCAGCGGCGCGCTGACCGAGCCGTGCGGGTTGTGGCAGTCGACGCACGAGATCTTGCCCTCGAGCAGCGGCATGTGGGAGCGCTTCTGGAAATCCGCGCGCTGCGCGGGGTGACAGCTGAAGCAGGTCTCGTTGGCGTTCTTCTCGCGCAGCAGTGACTGGCCCGAGGTCTGCGCCATCGGGTTGTGACAGTCGCTGCAGGCCAGCCCGCGCAGCTCGTGCGTGGAGCCGATCCAGTACAGCGTGGCTCCGCCGCGGTGGCACTCCATGCACATCGCGTTCATGGCCTCGGGCGCCTGCGTCGAGCCTTGCGTGAACGCGACGATCGTGGCCGAGACGGGGTTCGCGACGTGATTGCCGCCCGGCCCATGACACGCCTCGCAAGTGTGCTTCTCGAGGTCGGTGCGCGGGTTGGCCTTGAACGCACGCGCGTGGACCGTCCGGTCCCAGTGCGTGGCCTCGACGCTGTGACAGCTCCGGCACAGCGCGTCGCCGACGTAGGCGACTTCGGGTCCGGGCCGGTCTCTGACCTCGTCGCCGGGCCGAGCGCACGCGGCCAGGAGCACGCAGGCGGAGATCAGAAGCAGGGGGCGCAGCAATCCCATCCCGGTGCAGTGCTACGGCGCCAGATGGCGACTGGTTTCGATTTTCTAGCTGCGCTCGCGCACGACCACGTCGAACACGCCGGTCAGGACCCGGCCGCCCGCGCGCACCTGCACCCACATGCGGTACTCGCCGGGCTGCGGGAACGCGTACGGGAACTCGACCTCCCCGGGCCGAGCACCCGAGGCGAGCGGCATGGGCGACACCGTTCCGTCGCGTTTCGCCAGCATCTCGGCCGCGGCCATCGACATCGAGCCCGCGGGGTGCAGATGAGTGAACACCGCGCCGTCGCGGCGGCGCAGCACGGCGTGGCCCTGCATGCCCATGTAGGGCTCGATCGCGAGCGGCGCGCCGTCGGGGCCGAACGCGCCGAAGCGCAGCGAGGTGTCGCGGTCGGCCACGAGCTCGCCGTCGGTCAGGAACTCCATGCGCCCGCCGCCCATCAGCGCCGTGCTGCGGCCGCGTGCCGGGTCCGAGATGCCCGTGTGCCAGGAGTCGTCGAAGTCGAGCGCGGTCGGCGCGGCGGCGCTGGTGGCCAGCGTCGTGGACGACAGACAGATCACCCCGCCCGGCAGCGCGGCTGCCTGCGCGGCCAGGCCGACCGGCGGCGGCAGGTTGACCTGACTCACGAGAGTCTCGCTCGAGCCGTCCTCGTGGGTCACTTCCGCGTACAGCTGGTAGGTGCCGCCGGGCAGGGGCGGCAGCATGCCTTCGAAGCTGCGCGGGTCGCGGCGCACCGGGTGCAGGTGCGCGAACGCGTCGAACTCGGGCTCGCGCACCAGGAACAGGTGCATGAGCTTGCCGTGGTCGGTGACCAGCGTGTCCCAGGCGGCACTGGCCGGTGCCTCGCGCGTGGGCGTGAGCTCAAGGACGTTCGCGGAGTCGGCGCTGCGCACGGCGGCGCCAACGGGCAGCGGCTTGGTGAGCGCGTTGGCGAAGTCGCGGTCCATCTGCTGCCAGCGCCAGTTGCCTCCGTACGCCGCGGCGCAACAGACTCCGGCCGCGGCGACCGCGGCCAGGCGCGCCCGACCCGAGTTCCGCGCCGCAGCCGCCGCGATCCAGACCGCCGCGCCCGCGAGCAGGACTCCCAGCGCGAGCAGAGTGACTCCCAGTGCGGGCGGCATCACGGGCTTGGCCAGCGCCGCCGCTTGCAGCGGCACCGCCACGCGCCCGCCGCCGCGCGCGCTCTCCAAGCTCACCTCGACTCCGTACGAGCCGCGCCGCAGCAGCCAGAAGCTGGCGTTCCACAGCTGCGAGTCACCGGCCACGCGTTCGGCGGGCGAGGGTGGCGGGAGGGCGTCGGAGCCGGCGTCGAGGAACGCGGGCTGCACCGACACCGCGCTCACGTCGGCGTCGGCGATCCGGATGTCGGCCTGCGCCAGACCCGGGAAGGTCTGCGGCGGCCGGATCACGACCCGCACCGGGTGCACGCCCGCGCGGCCCTCGAAGAACACGTTGGGGCTGCCGACGTGCGCCGAGGCCGTCGCGGCGAGCGCGAGACACGAGAGCGCCGCGGCCAGTGACTTCACCGCGCGCCCCGCATGGCGCGGCCCAGCCACAGGCCCGTGGCCGAGGCCGCGAACGCGAGACACAGCGCACTGCCCGCGCTGGCCAGGTCGAGGTCCGGAGACATGAAGTCCCAGAACGCCGTGCGCGCGCCGGGGTCGATGCGCAGGAAGAACGGCCACTGGCGTCCGCCGCCCGCGAACAGCGGCTGGTCCGCCGCGGGAGACAAGAGGAATCCGGAGAAGAACCACTGGGTCGCGACGAACAGCGCCGTGAACGCGGCAGCGCACTCGAGCGCGGTGAAGGCGAAGTCGCCGCGCCCGCGCCCGGGGCGGCGCAGCAAGAGGTCGAGCGCGAACGCGGGCACGATCAAGAGCAGCGGGAACGGCGGCGCGAGCATGTGATCGAGAGTGTTGTACACCGGGCCCGCCTGGGGCGTCGCTGCGAAGCGCGGCAGCACCCAGACCACGAGCGCGACCAGACTCATGTACGCGGCGGAGGCCGCGCTGGCGGGCGCGCGCAGCCTGCCCGCCACGCCGTGCGCCACGAGCACGATCGGGTAGCTGGCGCAGCCGAGCTCGTAGAACACCGAAGAGTGTTGCCGGTTCGCGAAGCTCTGGGCGGTGGTCACGACCGAGATCAGCGCCAGGAGCGCCCCCGCTGCCAACGCGGCCGCGAGCGCCGTGCCCGCCGACGTCTGGCGCGCGACCAGCGCGATCCACGCGCCGGCCACGACGGCGAAGTAGGCCACGGCCTTCCCGATCTGCGGCGGGTGCCAGAGGCCGGCGGCGAGCCCGTAACTCGCCTGCCACCAGCGGTCGAAGAGCATCGCCGCCACGAACGCTCCGGCGCCCCAGAGCACGACCCACGCGCCGAGCGGCGCGCGCGCGCGGCCGAGCGCCACGCCGCCCACGCCGGCGGCCGTGGTGACCCGCGCCATGGCGATCGCCGCCAGCGCGGCCGCGGCGACCGCGAGATAGTTGGCCGCGTGCGGCGGGCCGAAGAAGCGGTCCACGCCGATGGTCGACTCCCAGGAGAAATCCCAATAGAGAGTCAGCGGAACGCAGATCGCGGCGAGGAGCAGTAGGGCTTCGGGCGCCATGCGCGCGCGGATCATAGCGAAGCGCTGGCGGCCGCCGGGGCAGGGGGGAACACTCCCGGCCGATGTCGGCACTCACCCTGCTCGGCGCGCGGCGTTTCGGCGCCTTCTTCTGGGCCCAGTTTCTCGGTGCGTTCAACGACAACCTGTTCCGGAACGCGCTCGTGGTGTTCACGACCTTCCGCGCGGTGAGCGTGCTCGGGCTGCCGTCCGAGCAGGTCGTGACGCTCTCCGGCGGGGTGTTCACGCTCCCCTTCTTCCTCTTCTCCGCCACGGCCGGCCAGCTCGCGGACAAGCTCCCCAAGCACCGGTTGCTGCGCTGGGTGAAGGCGTTCGAGATACCGACCATGGCGTTCGCGGCCGGGGCGATCTGGCTGGAGAGCGGCGCGCTCATGCTGTGCGCGCTGTTCCTGACGGGTCTCCAGGCGGCGTTCTTCGGACCGGTGAAGTACGGCGTGCTGCCGCAGCTCCTGGACGAGGACGACCTGGTGACCGGCAACGCGCTGGTCGAGACCGGCACCTCGCTGGCGATCCTGCTCGGGACCATCTGCGGGGGACTGCTGCTCGGGCTCGGTGACTCGGGGCCGGGCTGGGTCGCGGCCTGCGTGGTCTCACTCGCGGCCTGCGGCTGGCTCGCGAGCCTGGCGGTGCCCGTGGTGCCGGCGGAGAGCCCGGGCCTGCGCATCGCGCGCAATCCGTTCGCCCCGCTCGCCGAGACGCTCGCGATCACGCGCGCGAACCGTGCCGTGTTCCTGTCGGTGCTGGCGATCTCGTGGTTCTGGTTCTTCGGCGCGGCGTTCCTGTCGCTGCTCCCGACCTACACGCGCGACGTGCTCGGCGGTGGCGAGGGCGTGATCACCTTCTTCCTGGCGCTGTTCTGCGTGGGGATCGGCGTCGGGTCACTCGCCTGCGAGAGACTCTCGGGTCGGCGCGTCGAGCTCGGGCTCGTGCCCCTGGGCTCGATCGGCATGAGCTTGTTCGTGCTCGACCTGTTCTTCGCCAGCCCCCACCCCGTGACTGCCGGGGGCGAGCTGCGCGTCCTGCGCGACGTGCTCGCTGCGCCGCACGGCGTGCGCATCGCGCTCGACTTGCTCCTGATCGCGGCTTCGAGCGGCGTGTTCGTGGTGCCGCTCTACGCGCTCGTGCAGCAGCGCTCGGACCCGAGCCGGCGCTCGCGCGTGATCGCCGGCAGCAACATCCTGGGCGCGGCCTTCATGGTGGCGTCGGCGCTCGAGACCACGGCGCTCTTGAAGCTCGGAGTCTCGGTCCCGTGGATCCTGTTCGTGCTGGGCGTGCAGAACGCTCTGGTCGCGATCTACGTGTACGGCGTGATCCCGGAGTTCCTGTTCCGCTTCGTGGCCTGGATCCTCGCGAACGTGCTCTACCGCCTGCACTATACGGGGCGCGAGAACATTCCCCAGAGAGGCCCCGCGCTGCTGGTCGCGAACCACGTGACCTTCATCGACTGGCTGTTCATCGCGAGTGTCTGCAAGCGGCCGGCCCGCTTCGTCATGCACCAGGACTTTCTCGCCATCCCGGGGCTGGGCTTCGTGTTCCGCGACGCCAAGGTGATTCCGATCGCGAGCGCGCGAGAGAACGCAGAGACACTCGACGCCGCCTTCGACCGCATCGCGGAGGAGCTCGGGCACAACCACGTGGTGTGCATCTTCCCCGAGGGACGACTCACCGGCGACGGCCGCATGAGCCCGTTCCGGCCCGGTGTGGAGCGGATCGTGGCGCGCACGCCCGTGCCCGTGGTGCCGATCGGCTTGCGCGGTCTCTGGGGCAGCTTCTTCAGCCGCAAGCACGGGCACGCCATGCGCCGGCCGTTCCGGCGCTTCTGGTCGCGCATCGACTTGGCGATCGGCGAGCCGGTGCCGCCCGAGCGGGTGCGGGCCGACGACCTGGCGCGCCGGGTGGCCGCGCTGGCCGAGCTCGAGCCGCCCGCGCCGCTGCAAAGTCGGCCGCAAGCCACCACGAGCTAGCTATCATGGCCGCGGAGGGCACCGACATGGTTCGCGGCAGCTGTCTCTGTGGCGGCATCCGCATCGAGGCGGAGCGCGTCTCTCTTCTCCGGCACTGTCACTGCTCGACCTGCCGGAAGGAGACCGGCTCGGCTTTCGGCACCGTGGCGGTCGTGCGGCCGAGTGACTTCCGCTTCGTGGCCGGCGAGGACCTGGTGCAGCACTACCGCTACCCGCCCGACGGCACGCGCGCGTTCTGCCGCGTATGCGGCTCGAAGGCGCCGCTCGCGCTGTTCGCGGGCACGCTGGTGATCGTTCCCGCCGGCATGCTCGACGACGACCCGGGCGTGCGCCCCGCGCTGCACCAGTTCGTGGGCTCGAAGGCGCCGTGGTGGGAGATCGCGGACTCACTGCCGAAGTTCGGGCGCTGGGTCCCGGGTTACGAGCCGAAGTGGGCGGCCGCGCAGGGCTGACCCGAGAGGAGTCGCCTTGCAAGAGAGAGCGGAGTCACTGACCTTCACCGGCCGGCTGCGCAGCGTGCGCTTCGCGCTGCGCGGCATCGCCGTC
>DATKAO010000026.1 GCA_035498015.1 Myxococcota bacterium | reverse complement strand
GCGCTCGTCGACGTTCACCGAGCCGCGCGTCGAGAGCAGGCGCTTGACCAGCTTGTCGAGGTCCCCCGCCTTGGCGAAGTTCACCGGCTGGAGCTTCACGACCAGGTCCTCGAGCTTCTCGCGCGAGCGGCGCTCCTGCAGCCGCGCCTCGCGCTCGGTCTTGAGCACGTCGGTCGGCGCGATGCGCAGGATGTTGCCGATGCGCACGAAGCCCAGGCCCTTGGTCAAGAGGATCACGTCGAGCGCCTGGTCCCACGGGACGTCGACCAGGCGGATCGTGACCTTGCCCGCCACGTCCTGGCCGGCGATCACGTTCAGGTCGGAGACCTCCGCGATCAGGCGCAGGATGTTGCCGATGTCGGCGTCCTTGAAGTCGAGTGAGATGCGGCGACCCTGATACTGCTTCTCCTCGTCGAAGCCACCCTCTTCGAGGATGTCGATCGACGCCGGGTCCGCAGGGCCGTCGAGGAACGGATCGAACGCGACCTGGCCGCCGTTCGCGGTCTTGATCGGCGCGGGCGCCTTCTTGCCGATGTCGGCCGGCACCGCGCGGCTGGGCTCCGCGCCGTGCGAGTCACCCGCCGCGTGCGGGTCACCGGCCGGAGCCGCCGCCATGTCGCCACCCGCCGCCGGGGCCGCCGGAGCCGCACCCGCGTCCGCGGGCAGGTCCGCCGGGACCGGCGCCGCCGAGTCGGCCGACGCGGCCGCACCGGAGTCAGCGCTCGCGGGCGCCGCGGGAGGCGCGCCGCCGGGGCGCGCCATCTCGATGCGCAGCTGGCCGCCGTCCCAGGTGAGCTTGGCCTTCTCGGGCGTGTTGCGCTTCAGGAGCACGCGCACCTCGGGCGTCGGGATGTCGGGCGTCTTGAAGACGGAGAACATCTCGATCGGGCCGCCGAACTCCTTGGTGTCCACGCGCCGCTCGGTCGCGGCGTCGATCATCGCGCCCTTCAAGAGCACCATGAGCGTGCTCGGATCGGGCTCGAACTGGGTGGCCGTGACCTTCTTGCCGAGCGTCAGCACGACGCGGTCGACGCCGGGCAGAGACTCGAAGTGCACGCTCTGCACGGTGGCGTCACCGGTCGCGGCGTCGGCGGCCATCGGCGCGGAGTCACCCGCGGGCGCGGCCTCGGCGGCGGTGTTCGGCGCCGCAGGCGCTGCGCTGGCCGAGTCAGTCGCCGAGGCGCTCTTGCCGTCGGCGCTGAGCTCGATGCGCACGCCCTTGTCGGTCGGGACCACGGTCGGCTTGCCGGTCTTCGAGCGCAGGTCGAGCACCACGCGCACCTTGTCCGGGTGCTCGCCGACGCGCGCCTGTGACACGATGCCGTCGGCGAACGACTGCTTGGCCTTGGCCATGCCGCTCTTCGCCCCGAACAGGTCGACGACCACGCGGTCGGGGTTCGCGAGCAGGAAGGTGTCGACGTTGTCGATCGGGCCGTCGGCCTGGATCTCGATGCCGTTCGCGCTCGCGACCAGCGCCTTCAGCTTGGCCTTGGCGGGACCGCTCGCCGCGGCCGTCTTGGCCGCCGCCGCGGGCTTCGCGGGCGCGGACTTCGCCTTGGGCACGGGCACCGACGGCGCCGCGGGCGCGGTGGCGTCGGGCGCGGCGGGCGCGGCCTCGCTCGCCGCCTGCGCGAACGCCGCCTCGTCGTCCGGAGACACGTCGGGCGGGCCCGGCTGAGTCGGAGCGGCCTGGGCCGTGGAGTCGCTGCCGGCGCGCAGCTCGACCGCGATCTCGTCGCCCTGCGGCTTGACCTCGTACTCCGCGGTCTTGGCCAGCGCGATCGACACGCGCGCCATGTTGTGACCGGCCTTCACGTCGCCGAACGCGCCCAGGGTCACCTCGTCGACCAGCCCGTTCTTCACGGCGATCGGCGTGTTGACGTTCTCGAAGTTCACGTCCGGCAGCTCGATGATCAGCCGCGGCGGATTGTCCTTCATGAACGCGGTGTAGATGGCGTCCTTGGCCCCGCGCAGCACGATCCGAGTCACGCCCCCGTCGTTCTGGACCTCGACGGCGGAGATCGTCTTCACTTCGGCCCCGAGCGCCCGCGCCTGCGGCGGGATCGCGGCCAGTGCGAGCGCAGCGACAGCGCGCAGCGTCCACATCGTGAGTGACACCCTCCGAGTCATGCTCCGTCCTTCCTTCCGTTGGCGTAGAGCTCGAGCTCCACCTCTTTGGTCGTCGCTCGGTCGAGGTGGTCGAGGTAGGTCTCCTTGACCACCACCTTGTTGTCCTCGATCCGCAGGATCCGGCCCTTGTTCTTCCCGATCGGCGTGCCGGCCTTCACGATGTAACCCTTGCCCGTCGGGTCCTTGATCAGAGCGCGCGGCTCGTCGACGCCCCAGATGATTCCCATGACGATCAGCTGCGACAGGTCGAAGCGTTCCAGCGGCGACGAGGACGAGTCGTTCTCCAGAGTCACTTCGCGGCGGATGTAGCTCTTGAACGGGTCCGTCTTGTCCGTCGGGTCGTAGTGATACGCCGCCGCGACGGGCATGGCGGGCTCCGCCTTCTGAGGCTTCGCGACCGCCGCCTTGTTGGCGTTCGGATCCACCTTGTCCTTGCTGCCGCACGCCGAGACGGCGAGGGCCAGGCCCAGGGCCAGCGCGCAGCGCAGGGTACGGAGCTGCCTCATCTCAGGTTCCTTTCGCCGGCGCCGCGCCCGCCGCAGGTGCGGCCGGCGTGGTCTTCGACGAGTCATTGAAGTAGAAGGTCGCCGCGATGCCCTTGACCTTGAGCGTCGGGCTCTCGCCGGTGTCCTTTTCCACGTCGAACGTGAGCTCGGTCAGGTTCACGATGCGCGAGAGACTTGCCACCCGATCGAAGAACAGCGCGATGTCGTGGTAGAAGCCGGTGAACTGCAGCTCGATCTGCTGCTCCGAGTAGAAGCCGCGGTCGATCTTCTTGCCCTGCTTGAAGGTCTGGATCTCCAGCCCCGACTTCTTGCCCAGCGTCGAGATGTTCGTGAGCAGCGCGGGCAGGTCACTCGACTCGGGCAGCTTCTCGAGCGCGGCCTGGAGCTGCTGGCCCAGCTCCTCGCGCTTGCGCTTGAAGGCGTCGAGGTTGTTCGCGACCGCCTTGGCGGCCGAGATGTCCTGCTCGACCTTCGCGTGGCGCGTCTGCAGGGTGCGGAGCTGGGCCTGGTTCGAACCGAAGAACAGCACCATGTACAGGCCGATGACTGCCAGCGCGATCGCGCCGAGCACGGCGCTGCGCATGGGCGCGGGCATCCGCTCGAATTTCTGCAGCAGCTTCTGGGCGTCGATGTTCTGGCCGATCGCCATGACTCGCCTCTCTCAGTCGCCGCCCGGCTTCTTGCCGGCGGGAGCAGGCCGGCCCGCCATGGGCTTGCCGGCCTTCTTGGCCTCGGACTGGTTCTTCAGGAACGGGTACTGCGCGGTCATCTTGAAGGCGGACAGCTTGAGACCGTCGACCTCTTCGAGGTGAGTCTCCTGGAGGTCCACCCCCGAGAGTATCGGTGACTCCTCGAGCGTCGCGGCCAGGTCGGCCACGACCTCGGCGTCGATCGAGCGGCCTTCGAGCTCGAGCGTGCCGTTCTTCTCGACGATCTTGGTGAGCCACACGCGCTGGGGCATGCGCGTCGCCAGCTCGTCCATGATCTTGACCGGACCCAAGCGCGCGGCCTCGATCTGGTCGATGATCGCGAGCTTCTTCTCGATCTCTTCCTGCTCGGTCTGGTACTTCTTGACCTCGGCCAGCGTGCTCTCGAGCTTCTTCAGGTCGGCTTCGCTCTTGGCGATCAGCGCCCGCTCGTGGGCGATGCGCGCGGCCATCCAGGTCGAGATCAACAGACAGATGCCGACGCCGGCGCCCGCTGCGATCGCGAGCAGCATGCCCTGCTTGCGCAGGTTCGCGGCGCGGCGCGCTTCGCGGACGGGAAGGAGATTGATTCGAATCACTTGTCGTCCCCCTGCCGCATGGCGAGTCCGATCGCGGTGCACAGAGCCGGACCCAGCTCGCGGAGTCGGTCTTCGTCGCCCGCCGAGGAGCCGATCTCGACGCGCTGGAACGGGTCCGCGATGTCGACGGCGATCTCGAGCTTGTCGTGGAAGATCCGGTCGAGGCCGGGCACGCGCGCGGCGCCGCCGCACAGGAGCACGCGCTCGATGCGCGAGCTGGAGGCGGTCGCGCGGTAGAAGTCGAGTGAGCGCTGGATCTCCCCGAGCATGGTCTCGGAGACCTCGCGCATGGCCTCCTCGACCTCCTGCGGCACGACGTCCTTCGACGTCTCACCCGGCCGGCCGCCGATCTTGATGCGCTCCGCCTCTTCGAAGGTGATGCCCAGCGTCTTCTGGATCTCCTCGGTGTACTGATTGCCGCCCGAGGTGATGTCGCGCGTGAAGACCGGCACGGAGCCGCTCATCACGTTCATGTTGATGACCGAGGCGCCCAGGTCGAGCAGCGCCACGGTGGTGTCGTCGGCCGGCTCGTAGTTGTGCTGGTACATGTTGCCGACCGCGAAGGCGTCGACGTCCATCACCACGAGCGAGAGACCCGCCTCGGTGATCACGCTCTGGTAGTCGTCGATCAGGTCCTTCTTGGCGGCGACCAGGAGCACGTCCATCTGGCCGTCGATGCCGGTCTCGCGCAGGATCTGGTGATCGATGTTGACTTCGTTGATGTCGAACGGGATGTACTGCTCGGCCTCCCAGCGGATCGTCTCTTCCAGCTCCTCCTTGCTCTGCGCGGGGAGCGAGATGCGCTTGACGATCACCGAGTGACCCGAGATCGAGGTCACCACTTCCTTCGACTTGAAGCTGCCCATCGAGCAGGCCTCGGAGATTGCGGCCGAGATCGCGGGCGCGTTCATGAACGAGCCCTGCACGATCGCCTCGGGCGGGAGCGACGCGAAGCCGAACCCGCGCAGGCGGTAGCTGCCGCCGTGCGGCTCCAGCTCGACCGCCTTCACCGTCGAAGAGCCGATGTCGAGTCCGATGACCGTCTTGTTTCCGAACAGTGCCATGCGTGCCTCAGTTCCCGTCCGACAGCGCGTCCGCGCTGTGAGTGGCGAGCAGGTGATCGACGGGGCGATCGCCGAAGACAGAGTCCTTGTCGGAGACACGCAGGCCGAGCGCATGCAGGATCTTGCGCTTGGTGTCGAGGCGGCAGGTCTTGCCGGCCTCGACGCGGTCGATCGTGAGGGTCGAGAGGCCGGCCTTACGCGCGAGCTCGGCCTTGCTCATCATGAGCGCCTCGCGTATCCGCCGAACGTTGTTACTGGCCACTGAGCCCCTCCGTTTAGAGCCGGCAGAAGACCTGAGTTCCCCTTGCATCGAGGCCGCGGGTGACTTGGATCACGATGAGATCCCGGCCATCCGTTTCGCGCTTGATCGGCGGGCCGAAATACCGACTTGAGGCTTGTCGACCCCAAGGTTGGCTTCAGCGACCCGCAGCGCGCCCCGCTAGAACTCCTCTTCCTTCTCCTGCCGGTACTCCTCCCCCTGATCACGATCGAGGTCGTCGCCGTCGCCGCGCTGCGGCTGCGCGCGCTGCGGCTTGGCGGCCTGCGGTTTCTTCGAGTCACTCGACTTGGCGGCGGCGGCGGGCTTCTCGCCGTTCGCGGCGGCGCGCTTGGCGTTCGCCGGCGCCTTGTCCTCGCCGTTCTCGCCAGCCGGCGCCGCTGGCGCCTGGTTCCAGTCGACCGAGAGCACCCAGCGCTGGGTCGCGCGGCCGCCGAAGCCGTCGGTCACGGCGACCTCGATCGGGTTGCTGGCCTTCGCGTCCTGCGGGACGGTCCAGGTGACCGCGCCCGTGGCGTCGTCGATCGCCATGCCGGTCGGCCCGCTCACCAGCTCGTAGCGCAGCGGTGTGTCGCCGTCGGCGTCCTTGGCCGAGATCTCGTAGCTGTACACGCCGGTCGGGCCCATCTCGTAGCCCGGCTGCGAGGTGATCACGGGCTGGGCGTTCGCGATCACGAAGTCCTGCGAGCGCACCCACTCGCTCTGGTCCGTGCCGTCGCTGGCGGAGACCTCGACCGCGAGCTTGTCGCCGCGGCGCACGCGGCCGGCCGGGAGGCGCGCGTCGGTCGCGCCCTCGAGCGGCTGGCCGTTCTTGAACCAGCGGTACGAGAGCTCGATCGAGTCACCGTCCGCGTCCTGCGCCGTGGCCTGGGCCTCGAGCACGTCTGAGGCGGTCGCGCTCGACGGGCCGATCGAGACCCCGCGCACCTTGGGCACGGCGTTGCCGATCGTGAGCGGATTGGTCGCCTTGCTCACCTCGTGCAGGCCGTCGGAGACGTGCGCCACGGCGTACACGCGGTCGCCGCGGTTGAAGGTGTTTCCCGGAATCGACACGCCCTGCAGCGAGGCGTCGAGCTCGCCGTTGCGGTACCACTCGATCGTGGTCTGCAGGCGATCGCGGTCGATGTCGCGCGCGTTCACGTCGATCGACACCGAGTCACCGGCGCCGGCCGGCTCCGGTGAGAGCGTGGCGCTCACGATCTCCGGCTCGGAGTTTCCCGCGGGCTTGGCAGACGCCGCCGGCTGTGCGCTCGACGCGGGCGGCGTCGGGTCCGAGCCGCCGCACGCCGCGCACGCCAGTGCGATCGCGATTGCGATGACTCGCTTCGACATGGCGACCTCCACCCGGCAGCAAGAACGCTGCGAGGTGCCTCAGCTATCGGAGGGCGCCGGAAGCGGATTGAGCGGGTCGATCGCGTATTCCTTGAGCTTGTACTGCAGGGCTCGAGGCGAGAGCTCGAGCAGACGAGCCGCGCGCGTGCGGTTGCCAGCCGTGCGCAGCAGCGCCTGGCGAATGAGTCGCTCCTCGAGCGCCCGGCCCTGGCGCTTGATCGACAGGTCCTCGCCGTCGTGCGCCTCGGACCCGGATGAGTCATCTGCGCCGCCTGAGTCACTCTCGCCACGCGCCTCATCCGCGCTCTCGGCGCCGAACGGGAACAGGTCCAGCGTGATGCGCCGGCCGCGCGTCAGGATCAGCGCGCGCTCGAGCGCGTTCTCGAGCTCGCGCACATTGCCCGGCCACGGCTGGGCCGCCAGCGCCTCGAGCAGCTCGCGCTCCAGCGGGTCGACCGGCTTGCCCATGCGCCGCGCGTGCGCGGCCAGCAGCTGGTCGGCGAGCAACGGCACGTCCTCGGGCCGCTCGCGCAGCGGCGGCACGTGGATGCGGAAGACGTTCAGCCGGTAGAAGAGATCCGAGCGGAACTGACCCGCGGCCACCATCTGCTCGAGGTCGCGCGCGGTGGCCGCGATGATGCGCACGTCGACCGCGAAGCTCTTCGCGGCGCCCACCGGGCGCACCTCCTCCTCCTGCAGCACGCGCAGCAGCTTCACCTGGGTCGCGGGCGGCAGCTCGCCGATCTCGTCGAGGAACAGCGTCCCGCCGTCGGCCTCCCGGAACATGCCGCGTGACTCGCTGTCGGCGCCGGTGAACGCACCCTTGGCGTGGCCGAAGAGCTCGCTCTCGATCAGTGACTCGGGGATCGCACCGCAGTTCACGGCGACGTATGGCGCCGTGGCGCGGTCCGAGAGACCGTGCACCGCGCGCGCCACGACCTCCTTGCCCGCACCGCTCTCTCCGGTGACCAGCACGGTGGTCTTGAACTCCGCGGCGCGCTCGACCAGCTCGAACACCTCGCGCATACCGGGCGACGCGGCCGCGATCGACACGCCGCGCGTCTCGTTCGAGAGCGCACGGCGCAGCGTGCGGTTCTCGCGCCGCAGGCGCTCGCGCTCGTCCGCCTTCTTGATCGCGAGCAGGAGCTCCTGCGCGGTGAAGGGCTTGGCGAGAAAGTCGTAGGCGCCCTTGCGCACCGCTTCGAGCGCCTGCTCGACCTGGCCGAAGGCAGACATGACCAGCACGGTCGCGTCGGGCTGTGCCCGGATCACTTCCTCGAGGATCTCGAAGCCGCCGCGGCGCGGCATGCGCACGTCGCACAGCACGACGTCGAATGACTCGGCCTGCGCGGCGCGCAGGCCCGCGTCGCCGTCGGCCGCGCGCGCGACCTCGAACCCCTCGTCCTCGAGGATCAGGCCGAGACTCTGGCGGACCCCGGCCTCGTCATCGATGATCAGCGCTCGGCGCTTTGCCATGGCCGGCGTTCGTATCGGCCGCCGGCAACACCAATCTGAAGCAAGTCCGGCCGGACTGACTCGCGACTTCGAGTCTTCCGCCCAGGAGCTCGGCCAGCCGGTGTGCGTTCCACAGGCCCAGGCCCGAGCCCTCGCCGGGCTCCTTGGTGGTGAAGAACGGGTCGAACACGTACGGCAGGTGTTCGGGGTCGATGCCCGGGCCGTTGTCGGTGACCGTGAAGGCGACGGAGTCCGGCGCGCGCTCGGCCGCGTGACTTTCGTCCGTGCGATCCGATGCCCGGCGCGCGGGCCGCGCGGGATCACGCGCGCGCTCGGCGGCGAGCTCGATCCTCGGGCCGGTCACCCCGCGCAGGGCGTGCGCCGCGTTCTCGACCAGGTTCACGAAGATCTGCTCGATCCGGCGCCGGTCCACGTCGACAAGGGGCAGCTCCGGCGCGAGCGACGACGCGAGCTCGATGCCCGCCAACAGCGGCTGCGGGCGCATGCGCTCCGCCACGCGCTCCAAGAGCTCGGCCGCGGGCACGCGCTCGACCGAGAGCGCATCGGGGCGGGACAGGTCGAGCATCTCGCGCACGAGCGTGCGGATGCGCATCGCCTCGTCCGCGATGTGCTCCGCCAGCTCGCGCGAGCGCGCGCTCGCGCCGCGTTCCCGCTGACACATTTCGGCGTAGCCCAGGATCGCCGCCACCGGGTTGCCGACCTCGTGCGCGACCCCCGCCGCGAGCTGGCCCACGCTCGCCAGGCGCCGGCCGCGCGCCAGCGCGTCCTGGGCGCGCTCGAGCGCGGCGCGGTCGGCTTCGAGCGCTTCGGCCATGCGGTTGAACGACGCGGCCAGGTCTTCGAGCTCGGCGGGCCCCTGCGTGGCGATGCGCGCCGCCAGGTCGCCCGCCGCCACGCGCCGCGTGCCGCGCGCGAGCTCGGCCAGGGGCGAGACGACCCGCCGCCGCAGCAGCCAGGCGCCGAAGCCCGCGAACACCGACGTGGCGATGACCAGGAGGCCGACGCCCGACGCCACCAGCGGCGCGAGCCGCGCGCGGTACTCTTCGCCGCGGCTGCGGCCCACGAGGAAGCCCTCCTGGCCCGAGTGCGTGCGGACCGGAGTCACGAGCGCCAGCTCGCCGCGCCACAGACTCCCCAGCTCGAGCACCTCGCCGCGCGCGCGCGCCAGCTCCACCAGCTCCGCGATCTGCTGGCGCCCGGCGGCGTCGAACGGCGGGCCCAGCACCTGGCGGCCCGACGCGTCGAGCACGGCGAACTCGCCGCCGGCCAGCCGCGGAGTGGAGGTGTGTGCGACCGCGGCCAGGTCGGCCAGGTCGTTCACGCCGCGCTCCAGGAGTGACTCGAGATGGCGCGAGCCCATGCGCAGGCGCTCGACCGCCTCGTCTCGCACGGTGACCGCCGAGTGACTCAGCAGCACCACGCCCACCAGCGCCACGCCCGCGAACATCATCACGAACAGGTTCGCGACGATCTCGAGCTGGACGCCGACGCGCCGGGTCACGGCCGGACCAGGAAGTGGTCGAGGAAGTTGGGCTGGAACAGGAACACCAGCCCGGCCGCAGCCAGCGCCGGCCCGAACGGAATGCGCGTGTCCCGCCCGCCCTTCACCCAAGCCAGCATGAGCACGCCGTACGCGATCCCCACGAGACACCCGACGATCAGCACGCCCAGCGCCCCCTCGAGCCCGAGGAAGCTCGCGAGCATGGCCACCAGCTTCACGTCACCCATGCCCAGCCCGATCTTGCCCGAGAAGCGCTCGTAGCCGGCCGAGATCGCCCACATGCCGCCGCCGATCAGCACCACGCCCAGCAGCGCGTCGCGCCAGTCGACCGCCAGCTGCGGCGCCACGAGCGACAGGAACAGGCCGATCGCCAGGCCCGGGATGGTGATCGAGTTCGGGATGATGTGGTGGTCGACGTCGATGAAGGTCACCGCGATCAGCGCGGCCGCGAGCGCCCAGTCGACCAAAAGCCGCGCCGTGGGGCCCTGCACCAGCATCAGCGCCGCGAACACCGCGCCCGTCAGCGCCTCGACCAGCGGGTAGCGCGCCGAGATGTGCGCGCCGCAGGCTTTGCAGCGCCCGCGCAACAGCGCGTAGGACAGGAGCGGCACGTTCGCCCAGGCGGGAATGGCCGCGTCGCAGGCGGGACAGTGCGAGCCCGGACGCACGAGTGACTCGCCGCGCGGCAGGCGCCACACCACGACGTTCAGGAAGCTGCCGATGCAGGCGCCCAGCACGAACGCGAACGCGCCCAGCACGGGCATCGAGATCGCGGGCTCCCCCATGGCTCAGAGGTTAGCGCGACTCAGCGGAAGTCACGACGCTGAAAGAGCAGCACCGAGCCGATCATCAGGCCCAGCGAGTACAAGAGCGCGTACAGCGAGGCCATCGCGATGCGCGCCAGGGCGATCGGGTTGTTGGCGCTCGCGTCGGCCTTGAAGTCCAGCCGGTCGAGGTTCGGGAGCGTCCAGTACAGCGCCTCGAGCAGCTCCTTCAGCCCGGCGATGTCGGACTTCCTGCCGAACGCCCGCAGGTCCGCGAGCAGGTGCCCGATGATCCACAGCGCCACCGTGAACATCGCGGCGAGATAGGGCGAGGTGAAGGTGGAGAAGAAGATCGCGACCGCAGTCACCAGCGCCAGCTCGAGATAGATCATGCAGATCGCCCAGACCAGGCCGGTGGAGAACTCCGAGCCCTTCCACACCAGCACGCCCAGGAAGCACAGACTCATGATCGCGACTTCCACCGCGAGCAGCGACAAGAGGCCGAAGTATTTCCCGAGCAGGAACTCCCAGCGCCGCACGGGCTTCGACAGCATGGTGTAGACGGTCCTGGTCGAGATCTCGCGGTACACCAGGTTGATGCCCACGAAGATCGCGATCAGCGCGCCGAAGAACGCGATCGAGCCCAGCCCGAAGTCGCGGTAGATGCGTTCGTCCTTGCCGATCTGGATCTGCGCGAGCAGGATCGAGCTCGCGATCATCATGGCCGCGAACAAGAGCAGGTTGTAGAGCAGCTTGTCGCGCACCGCTTCGCGGTACGTGTTCCAGGCCAGCACCCCGATGCGCCCGAGTGACTTCATCGGTCCTTCTCCTGTGCGAGACCCTCGAGCAGCAGGTCCTCGAGGCTCTTGCGCTTGGGGACGTAGCTGCGGATCCGGCCGCCGCTCTGCCGCACCTGGTCGAGCGCCTTCTCGCCGTCGCTCTCGCCCGCGAACTCGAGCAGGAAGCGGTGGCCCTGCACGACCGCGCGCCTCGCCCTGCCCTGGAGCTCCGCGAACAGTGACTCGTCGATGCCCTCGACCACCAGCTCGCTGCCGACCATCTCCTGCCCGAGCAGCTCGTCGAGATAGCCCTGCTTCACGATCCGGCCCGACAGGATCAGCGCGACCTGGTCGCAGATGACCTCGGCGTCCTCGAGGATGTGCGAGGAGAAGAACACCGTCTTGCCCTCGTCGCGCAGCGACAGGATCAGGTCGCGCACGTCCTTGCGGCCGAGCGGATCGAGGCCCGACATGGGCTCGTCGAGGATCACGATCTGCGGCTCGCCGATCAGCGCCTGCGCCAGTCCCGCGCGCTGGCGCATGCCTTTCGAGTAGCGCCGGATCTGGCGCTCGGCGGCGTGCGCGAGGCCGACGCGCTCGAGCAGCTTCGGAATGCGCTCGCGCCGCACGTCGCGGGGAATGCCGAGCAGCGAGCCGTGAAAGTCGAGGAACTCGCTCGCCGTGAGATAGTCGTGGAAGAACGTGCCCTCGGGCAGGAAGCCGAGCTGCGCGCGGCTCTCCGGGTCGCTCACCGGGAGCCCGTTCACCCAGGCCTCGCCGGAGGTCGGCATGACCAGCCCCGTCAGCACCTTGATCGTCGTGGTCTTGCCGGCGCCGTTGGGCCCGATGAAGCCGAAGATCTCGCCGGCCTTCACCTCGAGATCGACTTCCTTCACCGCTTCCACGGGCCGCATCCAGAAGCCGGTGCGGAACGTCTTCCGCAGCCCGCGCGTGCGAATCGCGTTCAAGTCACTTCCCTTCTTGCTTCTGATTCCGGAGGCCCGGCATGTGCAGCTCGAGTGTGTCGTAGGCCAGGTTCGTGCCCGCCTTGCCGTCCGAGAAGATCGCGTACTCACCGCCCTCGGGATCGCGCGGGAGCTTCGGCAGCAGGCCGGCGGTCACGAGCGCCCGCACGTCCGCCGGGTCACGGTGGAGCTTCGCCTTGTAGGCCTCGATCGCGGCGTCGATCAGCGCCAGATCGCGGTTGATCCACAGGTCCGAGAGGCGCTTCTCGAGCTGGGCGCGGACCTCGGGCGTCTCCTCGCTCTTCAGCCGCAGCGCGATGAACTGCATGGCCGTGTCGGGATCGCCGGCGTTCGCGTACAGGCGAGTCACGAGGAACTGCAGATACTGCGGTCCGCCCAGGTCGATCGCGCGCTGCAGACACTCGGCCCCGCGCACGTAGTCGCCCTTCTCCATGAAGTACTGGAAGCCCAGCAGGAAATCGATGCGCCAGTACTTGCTGACCGCGGCGCCCTTCTCGAGCAGGCGGATGGCCGCGTCCGGATCGTGCTTCAAGCCGTTGAGCACCGACGCCATCACGACGTAGGCCGAATCGAAGTGCGGATCGGTGTCGGTCACCAGGTTGGCCAGGCGCTCCGCCGCGGGCCAGTGCGCGGCCGAAGCGACCTCGTCCCCGACGTAGTTGACGGTCCGGATCCAGAACAGGTCCGCGACCAGTCTCTCGAAGCCGAGCGAGAGCACGTTCACGGCGTGACCGTCGGGCAGGACGCCGACGTCGCCGTCCGCGTGAGTCTCGACCGAGCGCGCCTCGAGCCAGTGGTTCGTGCCGTTCACGGCCAGCGCCACGCACAGCGCGAACGGCAGCAGCAGTGCCTCGGTGGGCATGCGGAGGCGGACGGTGCGCGCGGACATGACGCCTCCGGGATCGGAGACATGCAGGTCCGCCTTAAGCGAGAAGACCCGGCGGAGTCTTTCGACTCCGCCGGGTCGAGGATCAGAGCCCGAGTCCCAGGCGAGGCCTAGAACACGTTGCGGCCCATGTCGATGCTGTCGCACGGACCCACCTGGCCCAGCACCGAGAGACCGGTGCCGGTGTCGAGCGGGCCGTTCGGGCCGGCGGTGCCAGGCACCGAGGCTCCGCAGACCGTACCGGCCGTCCAACCCGGAGGAGCGGTGAACGCGCCGGTGTTGTCGGGCTGGTTCACGCCCCAGCTGTTCAGCACGGCGTCGGCGTCGATGTCGGCGACCGCGCCAGCGTAGAACTGGTTGGCCGTGATCGGCGCACCCACGACGGTCGGGTCGACCGCCACGATCGCACCCAGCCGGCCCGCGCCGATCTGGTACGCGTAGTACACGTCACCCTCGGGCTGCCAGCCGATCCAGCAGTTGCCCTGCGCGCCGGGCGTCCAGACCGGGAGCGGGTTCGGGCAGACGGGCAGGAACTGCGTCTTCAGACCGGGCACGAACGCCGCCGGGGTCGCCGGCATGTCCATGTAGGTACCGGCCTCGGCGAAGTACGACTCCTCGGCGGTGCGAATCGCCGCGAGGTTGACCTTCGACTCACCGGCCTTCGAACGAAGCTGGAACTTGATGAAGTTCGGGATGGCGATGGCCGCCAGGATGCCGATGATCGCCACGACGATCATCAGCTCGATGAGCGTGAAACCTTCACGCCGCTTGAGATGCGACAGCATTGTTTGTCTCCTTGCTGAGTACCAGTACTCATGAATCGGTCTCGGGCCTACTCGCCCTTACGACGCCACGAGCGCCCGGCGGCCCCGCATTGAGCAAGGCCCGTGCCCGCGAATCACTGCCGGCTCGGGAGCGCGCATGATCCGCCGCAAGCCCGCGCACCACTGACTCGATCCGGCCCGCCTGCGCACCAGATGGCGAACGTGTCCAAGGTCACCGAGTGACGCGCCGCGCGCGTCCCGGTGACGCGCTTCGTCACTCCGGCTCGTTGCTCCCGTCGTCGAGGCGCAGCTTTTCCAAGCGGTAACGCAGTGACCGGAACGTGACGCCCAGGAGCTGCGCGGCGCGCTTCTTCACGCCGCCGGTGCGCTGCAGGGCCTCCTGGATGAGCGAGGTCTCGTAGGCAGCGAGCAGGGCGTCGAGGTCGACGCCGTCGCTGGGAATGCGCGCGGCGGGCGCCGGCTCGGCGGGCCGGCGCACGGTGGCCGGCAGACAGTCGAGCGTGATGCGGTTGGTGTGCGCCAGCGTGACCGCGCGCTCCACCACGTTCTCGAGCTCGCGCACGTTGCCGGGGAACGGGTAGGCCTCGAGCGCGGGCAGCACCGCGGGGTCGAGCTCGCGCACGTCCTTGCCGAGCTCCGCGGAGTATTTCTCGGCGAAGTGAGACACGAGCTGCGGCAGGTCCTCGGGCCGCTCGCGCAGCGGGGGTAGCT
This sequence comes from Myxococcota bacterium, assembly GCA_035498015.1. NCBI lineage: Bacteria > Pseudomonadati > Myxococcota > Myxococcota bacterium. Next base: position 18,534 of record DATKAO010000026.1, on the reverse strand, counting down.
CGATCTCGATCACGTTCAGGCGGTAGAACAGGTCCTCGCGGAAGCGCCCCTCTCTCACTTCCTGGTCGAGCCGGCGATTGGTCGAGCACAGGATGCGCACGTCGACGTGGATCTCGTTCGTGCCGCCCACGCGCTGGAAGGTGCGGTGCTGGATCGCGCGCAGGACCTTCACCTGTAGCCCGAGCTCCATCTCCCCGATCTCGTCGAGGAACAGCGTGCCGCCGTTGGCGACCTCGAACAGCCCCGGCTTGTTCGCGGAGGCGCCGGTGAACGAGCCCTTCACGTGACCGAACAGCTCGCTCTCGAGCAGGTTCTCCGGGATCGCGCCGCAGTTCACCGCGACGAACGGCGCGTCACGCCGGTCGGAGAGATTGTGGATCGCGCGCGCGATCAGCTCCTTGCCCGTGCCGCTCTCGCCGGTGATCAGGATGTTGGCGCGGGTCGGCGCGACCTGGCGCACGAGCGCGAAGATCTCCTGCATGCGCGAGCTCTTGCCGACGATGGTCGGGAACGCGCTCTCGACCCGGAGCTGCTGGCGCAGGCGCCGGTTCTCGTGCGAGAGGTCGCGCTTCTCGAGCGCCTTCTCGACCACGAGCCGGATCTCGTCGACCGAGCACGGCTTGGTGAGATAGTCGTAGGCGCCGTGCTTCATGGCCTCGACCGCGGACTCGGTCGTGCCGTGTGCGGTGATCAGGATGACCGTGGTCTCGACGTGCAGACGCCGCACCTGGTCGAGCAGCTCCAGGCCCGACATGCCGGGCATGCGGATGTCACTGATCACCAGGTCCCAGTCGTCGCTCTCGAGCGCGACCAGCGCCTCGCTGGCCGAGCCGCACGCGCTGACCTCGTGACCGTCGCGCTGCAGGAGGATCTGGAGGAACTCCTGCATGCTGGTCTCGTCGTCGACGACAAGAATCCGAGCCAATCACCCCTCCCTAGGCCCGATCGGACATGAGTTGCGCGCGCTTAAGGCGGGGACGGCAACACGACCCGCACGGTCGTCCCCCGCCCCGGAGCGCTCGTGATCCCGATCTGACCGCCATGGGCCTCCACCACACGGTGTACGGTGGCGAGGCCGAGGCCGGTGCCCTTGGGCTTGGTGGTGTAGAACGGCTCGAACAGGCGGTCGCGCACCTCCGGGTCGATGCCGCAGCCGCGATCCTCGATCGCGACCTCGACCTTGCCCTCCGCGGCGCGCGCGCGCACGTGCACTGCGCGATCGGCCGGCTCGCTCTGGGCCGCGTTCAGCACCAGGTTCCAGAACACCTGGCGCAGCTGGTCGGGATTGCCCAGCGCGGCGAGGCCAGCGGGCACGTCGAGTCTCACCTCGATGCCGAGCGACGCGTCGCGCGTGACGAGCTGCGCGAGCTCCTCGAACAGCGCCAGGAGCGCCACCGGCTCGCTGCGGCCGGGGCCCGGCCGCGCGTAGGTGAGAAAGTCGCTCACCAGCCGATTCAGGCGCGCGGTCTCGCGCTGTACGATCTGGGACAGGGTCTGTGAGTGGCGGTCGCCCGCGGGCAGGTCGGCGGCCAGGAGCTCGACCGCTCCCGAGAGCGAGGCCAGCGGGTTGCGGATCTCGTGCGCCAGGCCGGCCGCGAGCTGCCCGATCGCGCCCAGCCGCTCGCCCTTGCGCAGCTGCTCCTCCATCTCGACCAGGTGAGTCAGGTCCTGGAAGATCAGGATCGCGCCGTCGGGTTCGCCGCGCGCGTTGCGCAGCCAGGAGAGCGACATGCCCAGGTGCAGCGTGCGGCCGGAGCGATCGAGATACTCGAGCTGGATGCGCCGCTGGCGCTCGCTCGCATCGATCGGCCCCAGCGTCGGAAACAGCTCCACCAGCGGCGTGCCCAGCATCTGCGGCGCCGTGAAGCCCGTGATGCGCTCGGCCTCCTGGTTGAACGACGAGATCAGCCCCGCGCGAGTCACCGTGAGCAGGCCGGAAGACACGTTGTCGACGATGCGGCGGTGCAGCTCGCCCAGTTCCTGCAGCTCGTCGCGCCCGGCCTGCACCTCGGCGGCCAGCCGGCGCGACAACAGCGCGACCGCGAGAAACGCGACGGCGTGGACGCCGGCCGAGCCGACCGCCTCGTGACTCCCCATGCCGAACTCGGGGCTGTAGGGCGGGAACCAGCCCACCAGCGGCCCCCAGGCGATGGTGAAGTGGGCGATCGTGGCGAAGGCGCAGGCCAGCATGGCGCTGCGCGAGCCCAGCGTGAGCGCCGCGTACACGATCCAGATCACGAACAGGAAGCCGAAGATCGAGCGCGGCCCGCCCGAGCAGTACACGAAGCCGGAGATCAGCGCCGCGTCGCCCGTGAGCTCGAGCACGTGGAGTCTCTTCCACGGGCTCCAGGCGGCGAGCGCGCCGTAGGCGCACGCCAGCAGGAAGCCGGCCAGCACGAGCCCGTACAGCGCCGAGAGCACGCTGCTCGAGTACACGCCCCCGCCGCGCAGCTGCGCCAGGACCGCGAAGATCAGGATCGCCGCCAGCGCGACCAGCCGCGTTGCGAAGGCGTTCGCCGGGATCGCCCCGTGACGCGCTCGCGCTCGCATCGTGACTAGTTCACGTTTTCTGCGATCTTGAAGATCGGGAGATACATGGCGACGAGCAGGCTGCCGATCGTGCCGCCCAGGCCGACCATGAGCAGCGGCTCGAGCAGGGAAGTCAGCGCGTCGACGGCGGTGTCGACCTCGTCGTCGTAGAAGTCGGCGATCTTGCCGAGCATCGCGTCCATGGCGCCGGTCTGCTCACCGACCGAGATCATCTGCACCACCATGCCCGGGAACACCTTCGAGCCCTGCAGCGGCTCCGCGATCGTCTTGCCTTCCGCGATCGAGGACTTGGTGTTCAGGATCTCCTTCTCGACCACCACGTTGCCCGCGGTGCGCGCCACGATCTCGAGCGCGTCGAGGATCGGAACGCCGGACGAGAGCATGGTCGAGAGCGTGCGCGAGAAGCGCGCCACGGCGACCTTCTTGAGCAGTGACCCGAAGATCGGCGACTTCAGGAACAGCGCGTCCATGATCGCGCGGCCCTGCGTCGTGCCGTAGTAGCGCTTCAGCGCGTACCCGAGCGCGCCCACGCCGATCATCATGTAGATGATGTACGCCTGCAGCCAGTGCGAGATGTTGATGACCATCTGCGTGGGCGCCGGCAGCGTGCCGCCGAAATCCTTGAACATCTTCTCGAACACCGGGATGACCTTGGTCAGCATCACGACCACGACCAGGATCGCGATCACGGTGACTGCCGCCGGGTAGGTCAGCGCGCCTTTGACCTTGCGGCGCAGCTTGTCGTTCTTCTCGAGATACGCGGCGAGCCGCGACAGGATCGTGTCGAGGATGCCGCCGACCTCGCCGGCCGCGACCAGGTTCACGAACAGGCGGTCGAACACCTTGGGGTGCTTGCCGAGCGCGTCGGAGAAGGTCGAGCCGGCTTCGACGTCGCTCTTGATCTGCAGGATCACCTTCTTGAAGGTCGCGTTCTCCTGCTGGCCGCCCAGGATGTCGAGACACTGCACGAGCGGCAGACCGGCGTCGATCATGGTCGCGAACTGGCGCGTGAAGATGACGAGGTCACGGATCTTCACGCCGCCCTGCAGGAACGGGAAGATCTCGGTGAGGTCTTTGCCTTTGGGCTTCACCGTCGTGGGCGTGATGGCCTGCGCCCGCAGGGTCGTCATCGCCGCCTCGACGTCCTCGGCGACGATCACGCCCTTCTTCGACAGGCCTTCGCGCGTCTTGCCGACCCAGGTGTATGTAGGCATGGTGGCTCTCCGGCTCAGGTCGGGGCCGCGCGCCGGCGGCCCGCGAGGGCGTTGGGATTCGCGATCATGTTCGCCAGCTCGTCGGGATCGGAGCTGCGCGCGGTGGCGTCCTCGAGCGTGATCAGGCGGCGCTGGTACAGGTCCGCGAGTGACTGGTTCAGGGTCTGCATGCCGAACTTGTCCTGGCCGATCTGCATCTGCGAGTAGATCTGGTGGATCTTGTCCTCGCGGATCAGGTTGCGGATGGCGGGATTCGGCACCATGACCTCGAGGGCGATCACGCGCCCGCCGCCCGTGGCCTTGGGCAAGAGCGTCTGACTGACCACGCCCTCGAGCACGAACGAGAGCTGCGTGCGGATCTGCGACTGCTGGTGCGCCGGGAACACGTCGATCACGCGGTTGATGGTCTGCACGCACGAGTTGGTGTGCAGCGTGGCCAGGCACAAGTGACCCGTTTCGGACACGGTCAGCGCCGCCTCGATCGTCTCCAGGTCGCGCATCTCGCCGACCAGCACGACGTCCGGGTCCTGGCGCAGGATGTAGCGCAGGGCGGCTTTGAAGGACTGCGTGTCTGCACCCACCTCGCGCTGGTTCACCAGGCAGTTCTTGTGCGGGTGGAGATACTCGATCGGGTCTTCGATCGTGATGATGTGGTGGTTGTTGTCGGTGTTGATCTTGTTGATGATCGACGCCAGCGTGGTCGACTTGCCCGAGCCCGTGGGGCCGGTCACCAGGATGAGTCCGCGCGGCTTGGTGGAGAGCTTCTCGATCACCGGCGGCAGACCCAGCTCTTCGAAGGTCAGGATCTTGTAGGGGATGGTGCGGAAGGCGCCCGCGACGGCGCCGCGCTGCACGAAGATGTTGGCGCGGAAGCGCGCGAGGCCCTTCACGCCGAACGACAGGTCGAGCTCGTTGTTGGCCTCGAAGCGGTGCTTCTGCGCGTCGGTCAGGATCGAGTAGCACGCCTGCTTGGTGTCCTGCGGCGAGAGCGGATCCATGCGCAGCGGCGTCAAGTGACCGTCGACCCGGAGCTGCGGCGGGCTGCCGGTCGTGATGTGCAGGTCCGACGCGCCCTTCTCGACCATCGCCTTCAGCAGCTGGTGCAGGTTCGCCATGTTCGACTCAGTTGTCGCTCGCCGAGACGCGGAACACTTCGGCCAGCGTCGTGGTCTGTTCGAGCACCTTGTTGAGCACGCTGCGCCGCAGCGTGCTCATGCCGCCGCGAATCGCCTCGCGTTTGATCTCGGTCGAGCTCGCGCCGTTCAGCACGAACTCCTTCAGCGTCTCCGTCGCGACCATGACCTCGTACACCGCGATTCGGCCCTTGAAGCCGGTCTCTGAACAGTTTCCGCAGCCCGCGCCCTTCACCGGCCGGCACTTCTTCGCCTCGTCGGGCGACATGCCCGCCTTCTCCAGCTCTTCGCGCGTGATCGTCGTGTCTTCCTGCTTGCACTCGGCACACACGCGCCGCGCCAGACGCTGGGCGACGATCGCGTTCACCGAGCTCGCGACCAGGAACGGCTCGATGCCCATGTTCAGCAAGCGATTGATCGTGCTGGGCGCGTCGTTGGTGTGCAGCGTCGACAGCACCATGTGACCGGTGAGCGCGGCCTTGATGCCGATCTCCGCCGTTTCGAAATCGCGGATCTCGCCGACCATGATGATGTCGGGATCCTGCCGCAGGAAGGCGCGCAAGCTCGCGGCGAAGTTGAGCCCGATGTCGTCCTTCATCTGCACCTGGTTGATGCCCGAGAGGTTGAACTCGACCGGGTCCTCGGCGGTGGAGATGTTCTCGCTGGTCTTGTTGAGCTCGGACAGCGCCGAGTACAGCGTCGTCGTCTTGCCGGAGCCCGTGGGGCCAGTCACGAGCACCATGCCGAACGGCAGGTGGATCGCGTGCTTGAAGTCACCGAGCTGCTTCTCCTCGAAGCCGAGCTTGGTCATGTCGAGCTGCAGGTTGCCCTTGTCGAGCAGGCGGAGAACGATCTTCTCGCCGAACAGCGTGGGCAGGACGGAGACGCGGTAATCCATCTCCTTGTTCTTGCCCATCTTCAGCTTGATGCGGCCGTCTTGCGGCAGCCGGCGCTCGGCGATGTCGAGGTCGGCCATGATCTTCACGCGCGAAGTGAGTGGGTTGCGCAGCTTGCGCGGCGGCCGCATGACTTCGTAGAGCACGCCGTCGATGCGGTACCGGACGCGGAAGTCCTTCTCGTACGGCTCGATGTGGATGTCCGACGCGTTCTTCTTGATGGCGTCGGTGAGGATCAGGTTGGCGAGCTTGACCACCGGCGCGTCTTCGACGGCTTTCTCGAGCTCTTCGAGACTCGGACCTTCGTCGTCGCCGACGACCTCGAACTCCTGGTCGTCGAAGCCGGCCATGACCTCGTCGAGGTCGGCGCCCTTGTCGTAGTAGCGCTCGATCGCGCGCCGGATCGCCTCTTCGGCGGCGACCACGACCTCGACGTTGTAGCCGGTGAGGAACTTCACGTCGTCGATCGCGAAGATGTTCGACGGGTCGGACATGGCCACGATCAAGGTCGAACCCGCGCGATTCACCGGCAGGATCGTGTGCTTGTTCGCGACGTCTTCCGGAATCAGCCCGATGACTTCGCCGTCGACCTCGAAGTCGTCGAGCTCGATCGTGGGCACGCCGTACTGATTCGATACGGCCTCGGCGACCTTCTCTTCTTCCACGAAGCCCAGCTTCGTGATCTGGTAGCCGATGCGCGTGCCGCTGGAGCGAGCCTCCTCCTTCGCGCGCTTGAGCTGCTCCTCGGACAGAAGGTTCTTCTGTACGAGCAGCTCGCCGATCCGATCGTTCACGCACCCCTCCGAAGACGGAGATCCGGAATCGAGCGCGTTATCGGTGGTCGCCGGAGGGAGCTTTACCCAGTCCGGGCGCCACGATCTCGGCCAGACGCGCGCCCGTCTGCGCAGCCACGACCGAGCCGATCAGAGTCACCGGCAGCCAGTAAGTGATGTGCACCAGCGTGCCGTAGGCCACCGCCACGGCACGCGACACGCCGAACAGGTGCAGCGCCTCACGGCAGGCGAAGTGGAACACGCCGAAGAAGCCCGGCGCCGACGGCGCCGCCACCGCGAGCGCCACGAAGATGTTGGTCGTGAAGGTCGCGAGCAGCTGCTGGCGCGGCGGGTACTCGATGCCGAACGCGTACAGCCCGAGCAGGAACGGCGCGGGCAGCACCACGACCCACAGGATCACGGTCTGCAGCAAGACCTGTGCGGTGGCGTGGACGCCGCGCAGCCCCGCGAGACCGCGACACACTTCGGTGACGAGGTCCATCACCCGGTGCCGCACGCCCTCGGGGAAGGGCCGGATGAGCCGCGACAGGAGCGACAGCGAGCCGGCCTCGTCGAAGCGCAGCGCCGCGATGGCCACCACGGGCACGGCGGTGAACACCGCGAAGATGGCGGCGCCCGAGCGCACCCAGGACGGCATGGCCTTGGTGTGCAGGAACAACAGGATCCCGCCCAGCACCGACACCGCCGTGAAATCGATGGCGCGCTCGAGCACGAGCGTGCCCAGCGCCGCCGAGCCGCGCACCTCGGTCTCGCGCCCCAGCAGCCACGGGCGCGCGAGCTCACCCAGCCGGAACGGCAGCACGTTGATCGCCATGAAGCCGAGCGCCGTGGCGCGGAACAGCGGGCCGAGCGGCAGCGGATCGCGCGACAGCGAGCGCGCCAGCCAGCGCCAGCGCAGCGCGCGCAGCCAGAGCGCGGCCACGTGCATCGGCACCATGGCCAGCACCAGCCAGGGGTTGGCATCGCCGATGTGCGCCGCGACCTCGCGCAGGTCGACGTCGTGCACGGTGTAGGCGATGGCCGCGACCGGCAGCGCGACCCCGAGCCAGATGCGCCAGTCGAGCGCGATGCGCAGCCAGCGAGTCACTCGGGCTCCGCGCGCAGGGTGTGCCGCGCCTGTTCGGCGTCGGCGCCGATCTGGCGCGCGAGCTCCTGCGGACCCGAGAAGCGGCGCTCCTCGCGGATGCGCGCGTGGAAGGCGAGCTCCAGGCGCCGTCCGTACAGGTCGCCCTGGAAGTCGAACAGGTGTGTCTCGACCAGCACGCGGCCCGGCGCGAAGGTGGGCCGCGTGCCCACGTTGGTCACTGCCGGCAGCGAGTCAGCCGAGGGCCGCGACGGCAGCGCCGGATCGAACAGCCGCACGCGCGTGGCGTACACGCCATTCGCGGGCACGATCTCGTTCTCGGGCGCGAGGTTCGCGGTCGGGAAGCCGAGCGTGCGCCCGCGCCGGTCGCCTTCGACGACGCGACCCCACACCGTGTAGGGCCGACCGAGACACACCCGCGCTTCGGCCACGTCGCCGCGCGCCAGCGCCTCGCGGATGCGCGTGCTCGACACGTCGGCGCCGCCGGCGCGCACCTGCGGCAGCAACTCGACCCGGATCCCCAGCGCCGGGCCGCGCGCCACCAGCATCTCGCCCGAGCCGGCGCGGCCCTTGCCGAAGTGGAAGTCACGGCCCACGAACACCTCGCGCGGCCCGAGCCGCTCGGCGATCACGTCGCGCAGGAACTCCTCGGGCGAGAGCGCCGCGAAGGCCGAGGTGAAGCGCTCGCGCACGAGATAGTCGATGCCTTCGGCCTCGAGCGCCGCCGCGAGCTGGTCCCAGGTCATGAGCAGCTGCTGCGGTGTGTCGGGGAACAGGACGCGCCGCGGGTGCGGGTCGAAGGTGTACAGCACGGTGCGCCGGCCGAGCTGGCGGCCGCGCTCGATCACCCGCGCGATCAGCGCGCGGTGGCCCAGGTGCAGGCCGTCGAAGTTCCCGACCGTCAGCACGCACCCGCGAGCCCCCTCGGGCGGCTGATCGCTCCCCTCGATGACTTGCATCCCCCGGCATCTTAGCCTCACCGCGCGCGCCTCCGCCCCCTGTCCTATCCTGCCGCCGTGCGGACGATCGCGCGCCATCTCCTGGTCGAGTTCATCGTGGCCACCACCGGGGTGTTTCTCGGCATTGCGGCCATGTGGTTCGCCGCGGACATCCTGCTGCACATCGACGACCTGGCGGGTCACGTGCTCGCGGGCCTGCGCGAGGTCGCGCTGCGCGCCCTGCCCGTGCTGCCGATCGTGTTGCCCTTGTCGGGCCTGACCGGCGCCGTGCTGTGTCTCTCGCGCGCGGTGCGCAACCGCGAGCTCACGGCCATCCGCACGGGCGGGATCCGCCTGCAGGCGGCGCTGGCGCCGCTCCTGATCCTGTGCGCGCTGGTGGCGGGCGGGCTGGGCGTGCTCGAGGACCGCGTGCTGCTGCCGCTGCGCGAGCGCCTCGAGGCCGGGCGCGCGGCCGACGACGAGGGCACCCGCGCGCCGGAGCGCCTGCTCAAGCGCTGGTGGTTCGCCTCGGGCGCCTCGATCTTCTCGGCGGCCTCGTACGATCTCGAGACACACGCGCTGCACGACGTGACCGTGTTCCTGTTCGACGAGAAGCGCGAGATCCGGCAGCGCATCGACGCCAAGACCGCGACGAGCGTCGACGGAGACACCTGGGAGATCCGCGACGCGCACGTGCTCGATTTCTCCTCCGACGAGGGCATCGCCAGACACGAGGCGCCGTCGCTGCGGCTGAACCTGGGCATCACCGGCACCGAGATGAGCCGCGCGACCGATCCCGCGGCCACGGCCTCGCTGCACCAGCTCGCGCGGCTGATCCGCAAGAGCGGACACGACGCGGCCGAGAAGGCCAAGCTCGAGCTGGCGTTCCACAGCCGCCTGGCGCAGCCGTTCGCGGTGCTGATCGTGGTGCTGCTGGCGATCCCGTTCGCGACCGGCGATTCGGGCAAGGCCGACTCACTCCCGCGGGCGCTGCTGCGCTCGCTCGGCGCCGCGGCGGTGTTCTGGCTGTGCTGGACGGTGGCCTTGCTGGCCGCGCGCGGCGGCCAGGTGCCCGCCCCGCTGCCGGTCTGGGGCGTCACGCTGGGCGCGCTCGCGCTGGGCTTCTGGCGCTACCGGCTGATCCCCGAGTGACTAGCGCTCCGGCCGCGCCGAGACCGGCGGCGTGCCGTTCATGTCGAACAGGTACTTGAGAAAGCCCGAGCGCGGCGACATCACGACCGTGGTCTGCGCGTCGAGTGACTTGCGGTAGGCCTCGAGGCTGCGGAAGAAGGCGTAGAACTCGGGATCGCCCGAGTAGGCCTCGGAGTAGATGCGCGCCGCCTCGGCATCGCCGGTGCCGCGCAGCTCGAGCGACTCGCGCTCGGCCGTGGCCAGGATCACCTGGCTCTCCCCGTCGGCCTTCGAGCGCAGCGCTCGCGCCTGCTGCTCGCCTTCGGCCCGGAACTTCAGCGCGAAGCGCGCGCGCTCGGTGCGCATGCGGTCGTACACGCGCGCCAGGTTCTCCTCGGGGTAGAGCGTGGCGCCCAGCCGCACGTCGACGATCCGCACGCCCCGCTCGCGCAGCTTGCCGTCGGCCGAGGCGGTGATCTCCTGCTGCACCGCGCCGCGCGTGGGCGAGAGCAGGTCGGCGAGGCTGTGCTTGTTCACGGTCTCGCGCACCTCGCTGTAAGTCACCTCGTCGATGCGCTGCACGGCGGCGTCTTCGCGCCGGTAGGACTCGTAGAACGCGCGCGGGTCGACGATGCGCCACACGATGTAGTAGTCCACGTCGACCAGCGTCCGCTCCACGGTGTTGAGCGAGCGCTTGGCCGAATGGAAGTGGATGTTGCGCCGGTCGTAACGCGTGAGCTCGTGCAGGCCGGGAATCACCACGTACCAGCCGGGCTCGGTCAAGTTCGGCTGGTTCAGAGACACGCCCAGGACCTTGGGCTCGGCCTGGTTGAGCAGCGTGCGGAAGGCCTGCTCGCGCTCGTCGATGATCGTGACACAGAAGAACGCGAAGGCGCCGAGCCCCGCCACCAGGAGGAGTGCTGCGATCCAGCGGTTCATTTCGGGCCCTCGCGCCGCGGCAGCGGCAGATACGGCAGGAGCTGGTCGCTCGAGCCACGCTCCAGGATCACCTTGTCCATCTTCGGCAGGATCGTCTCGAGCGTCTCGAGATAGAGCCGCTGGCGAGTCACGTCGGGCGCTTTCTTGTACTGGTCGAGCACCGCCTTGAAGCCCGCGACCTGGCCCTGGGCCTCGAGGATGCGCCGCTCGTGGTAGGCATGCGCCAGGTTGACCGCCTCTTCCGACCTGCCGCGCGCCTCGGGCACCACCTTGTCCGCGTAGCCCTGCGCTTCGAGCACCGCGCGCTCGCGGTCCTGCTGAGCGCTGGTCACGTCGGCGAAGGCCTCGCGCACGGGCTCGGGCGCGGCCACGTCCTGCAGCTGGATGTTCTCGACGCGCACCCCGGCGCGATAGGCGTCGAGCGTGGCCTGCAGCTCCTCGCGCGCCGCGTCGTGGATCAGGCCGCGCGCAGTCAGCACCTGGTCGATCGGGTTCTGCGCCACGACCGTGCGCACGGCCGCGCGCGCGGCGTCGCGCAGCACGGCCTCGCGCTGCTCGGGCTGGAAGTTGAGCAGGTAGTCGCGCACGTCGCCGATCCGGTACTGCACCACGAAGTCGACGTCGACCAGGTTCTCGTCCGACGTCAGCATGCTCTTCTCCTCGGGGTGCTCCTCGACCGTGCCCGTCGCGGCGTTCGTGGTGCGGTAGCCGAACTCCTCGCGCAGCGTCGTGGTGACTCGCTGCTTGAGCACCTGCTCCAGCCCGGGCGCGTGCCAGTGGAAGCTGCCTGGGTCGACCGTGCGGTCGTAGCGTCCGAGCCGCAGCACGATCGCCTGCTCGTCGGGCGCCACGTCGTAGAAGCCGCGCCACACCCACAAGGCCCCCGCGACTGCGAGAACCAGAAGGACCGCGAGAAACACCCCCCGCATACCGACCTACGCGTTCCGCCGCGCATGGAGCGAGTCGAGGAACGGGGAGAGCAGATCGATCGGCATGGGGAACAAGATGGTCGAGTTGTGCTCGACCGCGATCTCGGAGAGTGTCTGCAGGTAGCGCAGCTGGAGCGTGTAGGGCGACTGGGTCATCACGTCGGAGGCTTCCTTCAGCCGCTGCGAGGCCTCGAACTCACCTTGCGCGTGAATCACCTTGGCGCGCCGCTCGCGCTCGGCCTCGGCCTGCTTGGCCATGGCGCGGCGCATGTCTTCGGGCAGGTCGATGTGTTTGATCTCGACCGCGCGCACCTTCACGCCCCAGGGGTCGGTGCCGTGGTCGAGCTCCGACTGCAGCTGGCGGTTGATGCGCTCGCGGTCGGCCAGCAGGTGGTCGAGCTCCGCCTGGCCGCACACGCTGCGCAGCGTGGTCTGCGCCAGCTGCGAGGTGCCGTACAGGAAGTTCTCGACCTTGATGATCGCGTCCTGCGGGTGGACCACCCGGAAGTAGAGCACCGCATTGACCTTCACCGACACGTTGTCCTTGGTGATCACGTCCTGCGGCGGCACGTCCATGACCACCTCGCGCAGTGACACGCGCACCAGCCGGTCGACGCCGGGGATCACCACGCGCAGGCCGGCGCCCTTCACGCTGCTGAAGCGGCCGAGCCGGAACAGCACGCCGCGCTCGTACTCCTGGAGCACGCGCACCGCGGACATCAGGAACAGCACGCCGATGAAGGCGGCGATCGCGATCGGATAGACCATGCCTCTCCCCCTAGCTGTTCCGCGCCTGGCCGTCCCGCGGCCCCGGCCGCGCCCGCACGCGCAGCACCAGATCGTTCACGGCCAGTATCTCGACTTTGTCGCCGCGGCGCACGGGCTCGTCCGCGACCGCCCGCCACAGCTCGCCCCGCACCAGCACGCGCCCCTCGGGCTCGAGGTCGCTGTCGGCCACGCCCAGCTCGGCGAGCAGGGCCTCCGCGCCGGAATACTGCGGCCGCGCCTGCGCGCGCGACACGGCCCAGGCCACCGCGCTGAGAAGCAGCGCGAGTGACAGTGCCGCGGGAAACACCGCGCCCCAGAACGGCAGCGACAGGTCCGAGAGCTCCGGCACGCGGAACGTGAGCCAGGCGCCCCAGCACAGCGCGGCCAGCCCCAGCGCGAACAGCAGCCCGTAGCTCGACAGGTGTACCTCGGCCACGATCAGCGCGATCCCGCCGGCCACGAGCAGCAGTCCGACCCAGTTGAACGGGATGATCTGCAGCGCGGTGGCCGCGAGCACCAGGGCCACCGCACCGACCGCGCCGGGCGCCATCAGCCCCGGGTTCTGGAACTCGATCCAGATGCCCAGGAGCCCGATCAGGAACAACAGGCCGACGATCTGCGGGTCGGCGATCACCGCGAACACGCGAGTCATGAGGTCCATCGGCAGCTGCACGACCGCTGCGCCCTTGGTGTGCAGGGTGACCGTGCGCTTGCCCACGGTGACTTTGCGCCCGTCGCTCTTCGCCAAGAGGTCGTCCATGTCCTCGGCGATCAAGTCGATCACGTTGCGCTTCAGCGCTTCGGGCGCGCCGATCGCCACCGAGTTCCGCACCGCCTGCGCGGCCCACTCGACGTTGCGCTTGCGCTCCTGCGCGATCGCCTCGATGAACGCGGTGGTGAAGTTCTCGAGCTTCTCGGCCATGTAGTCCGAGTGTTTCGACCTTCCCTTCTTGCCTTCGGCGTCGTCGTCGGGGGGCCTCGGGTTGTCACCGCCGAGCGAGACCGGGTGCGCGGCGCCGATCGTGGAGCCCGGCGACATCGCGGCCACGTGACCCGAGAGCGTGATGAACGTGCCCGCCGAGGCGGCCCACGCGCCGCGCGGCGCGACGTACACGATCACGGGCAGCTCGGCATTGAGGATCGCGGTCACGATGTCCTTGGTCGACACCACCAGCCCCCCGGGCGTGTCGAGCTGGATCACCAGCGCGCTGGCGCCCGTGGTGTAGGCGCGGTCGATCGACTTCGCCACGAAGTCGGCGATCGCCGGGTTGATCGCGCCGTCGATCGTGATGGCGGCGACCGTCTCGGCGCGCGCGCTCGCCGCCAGCGCGGCGGCGAGCAGGAGCCCGAGCGCCGCGGCGCGCGGGTTCCTCATCTCTTGCGCACCTCGAGCACGCGCTCGAGGATCCGCTCCGCGATCTCCGACTTCGGACCCGCCGCGATCTCGCGCAGGTCGTCGGGGCCAGGACCGAGAATCACGACTTCGTTGCGGTCCGCGTCGAAGCCGATGTCGCTGCGCGACACGTCGTTGGCCACGATCAGGTCGCAGCCCTTGCGCGCGAGCTTGCCGCGCGCGTTCTCGAGCACGTGGTCGGTCTCGGCCGCGAAGCCCACGACCGTGCGAGCGCCGCGCCGGCGCACGACCTCGGCCAGGATGTCCGGGTTCTTCACCAGCTCGAGCGAGAGTGAGTCGCTCTTCTCGCGCTTCAGCTTCTTGTCCGCAGCCGACGCCGGCGCGTAGTCGGCGACCGCGGCCGCCAGGATCACGATCGTGGCGCGCTCGAGCGCGCCCAGCACCGCGTCGCGCATCTCGACCGCGGTCTCCACGTCGATGCGCGCCACGCCGTGCGGGCTGGCGAGTGACACGGGACCGGCGACCAGGATGACTTCTGCCCCGCGCCGCGCGGCCGCTTCGGCCAGCGCGAAGCCCATCTTGCCCGACGAGCGGTTCGTGATCACCCGCACCGGGTCGATCGGCTCGGCGGTCGGGCCCGCGCTCACCAGCACCACCTCGCCGCGCAGCGCGGGCTCGGCAGTGGCGGCCTCGGTCACGGCCACGATCGAGTCGTTCTCGATCAGCCGCCCCTCACCCACCCAGCCGCAGGCCAGGTCACCCTTGCCCGGCCCCACGATGCGCACGCCGCGCTTGGCCAGCACGTCGAGGTTCGCCTGGGTGGCCGGGTGCCGGTACATGTTCACGTTCATCGCGGGCGCGAGCACGAGCGGCGCCGTGCAGGCCAGCGCCACGGTGGTGAGCAGGTCGTCGGCGATGCCGTGCGCGAGCTTGGCCATCACGTTGGCGGTGGCGGGCGCGACCACGAACACCTGCGCCCAGTCGGCGAGCTCGATGTGCGAGATCTCGGACTCGGCGGTGGCGGCCAGTAACTCGGAGCGCACGGGCGAGCCCGAGAGAGTCTGGAGCGTGAGCGCCGACACGAACTCGAGCGCGTGCGGGGTCGCGACCACCCGCAGCTCGTGGCCGCGCTGCGTGAAGGAGCGCACCAGCTCGCACGCCTTGTACGCGGCGATGCCTCCGGAAACGCCGAGAAGGATCCGACTCACTGTGCTGGAATCCTCTTTGGTTTCGCGAACGTAGCCCGCGCCACCCGAAACCGCCAACCGGCCGTCAAGCGCCCCGCGAGAAACCCGAAGACGTAAGTGCGGTGGCCGAGCGAAGGCTGCCCTGAGCGCAGGCCCGCAAGGGGCGGAGCGTGGGCAGGGTGCCCGCGCGATCACAGGTCCGCCCCGCGCAGTGAGCCGCAGGCGAGCGAAGTCAATGGAGACAGAGAGCGCGTTCATGGGCGCGGCTGCGGCCGCGGTGCTGCTCGTGGCGTTCTTGTCGCTGCGCCGCGAGCTGGCCGCGCGCCGCTTCGCGCGGCTCACTCTGGCCTATGGCCTGTGGTGCACCGGCTGCGCCGCGGGCGGGCTGGGACAGGACTGGGGTCCCGTGCTCGCCGACCTGTCGCTGATCGCGCTCGGGCCGCTCGCGCTGGCATGCGCGGCCACGCTGGTGGGCCGGCCCGCGATCGCGCCGCGCTTCGCGCCGCTGTTCGCCGCCACGCCGTTCCTGCTCGGGATTGCGCTGCTCACGCTCCACCCCGCGCCGCGCGGCGTCCACGTGGCGGCCGACGTGTTCGCCCTGGGCTGCGTGGCCGCCGCCACCTTCGCGCTGTGGCGCCGCGCCCCGGCGT
This sequence comes from Myxococcota bacterium, assembly GCA_035498015.1. Taxonomy (NCBI): domain Bacteria; kingdom Pseudomonadati; phylum Myxococcota; species Myxococcota bacterium. The sequence continues at coordinate 2,967 of DATKAO010000026.1, read as the reverse complement.
CCGGTGATCCGGGTACCGACGACGCGCGCGCCGACGAAGCCGCGTCGCCCGAGGCGCGGCGCGTGCGCTACGTGATCGTGGCTCACTCGATCGCGATCGGCGGCGTCCTGCTCGACGTGCTGCTGTGGCAGCTCTCGCTGCCGCGCGTGGCGTGCTTGCTGTTTCCCCTTTTGTATCTCTACGCGGGCTACCTGCACCTGACACAGGTCCGTGTCGCCGATCTGCGCCAGCTGGTGGGGAACACCGTGGCGCTGTCCGTCATGGCGGTCGGCCTCGCCGCCTTCTTCGCGGCCATCCGGCTGTGGGTCGGCGAGCGGCTCGACCTGTTCGTGTTCAACGCCTTCGTGGCCTCGTTCGCGCTGTTCCTGTTCTTCGCGCCCATGCGCGACCGGATCCAGGGCGCGATGGAGCGCCGCTTCCTGGCCGGCAAGGTGGCGCTCGAGCGCGGCCTGCGGCCCCTGCGCGAGCGCCTGAAGCACATCCTCACGCTCGACGAGCTGCTCACCGAGCTCCTGGCCGCGGTCGAGAAGGCCGAGCTGTTCCGCGCCTCGGCGATCTACCTGCGCGACGATGCCACGCTCGGCTTCCAGCTCGCCGGCAGCATCGGCCTGCCGACCCGCACGCGAGTGAGTCTCTTGTCCGAGCCGGTCTGGGTGTCGACGGTCGAGGCGGTCGACGTGCTGCAGCGCGAGGAGCTCGAGCGGCGGCTCGACGACCCCAAGAACGCCGCCGAGCGGCCGCGGCTCGAGGTGCTGTGCGCGACCCTGCGCGACCTCGAGGCAGAGCTGGTGCTGCCGCTGCGCGCCAAGTCACAGGTCGTGGGCTTCTGGACGCTGGCCGACGCGCGCTCGAGCGAGTCGTTCTCGAGCGAGGAGGTGCGCCTGCTGCGCCTGGTGGCCGACCAGATCGCGACCTCGCTCGAGAACTCCAAGGCCTTCGAGCGCGTGCGCGCGAGAGACCGCTTCGTGTCACTGGGCGAGATGGCGGCCGGGCTCGCGCACGAGATCCGCAACCCCCTGGCCTCGATCCGCGGCGCGGTCGCCGTGCTGCAGCAGCCCACGGACGCCAAGTCGGCCGAGCTGTGGGCGGTGATCATCGAGGAGATCGCGCGGCTCAACCGCGTGGTCGAGTCATTCCTCGACTATGCACGGCCGTCCACGCGCACGGCCACGATTCGCGATCTGGCCGCGTTCGTGAAGAGCTGCGCCGAGGCGGTCTCGCGCTCCAAGCGGCGCAGCGACGTGGAGCTCGCGCTCGAGCTCGAGCCCGGCCTCCCGGAGCTGCGCGCCGATGCCGATCAGCTCGAGCGCGTGGTGGTGAACGTGGTTCAGAACGCCTACGAGGCGCTCGAAGACGGCGGACACGTGCGCGTCGCGCTGCGCCGCGGCGTTCCCGGAGCGCTGGGCGACGGCGGAGTCGAGATCCAGGTCGACGACGACGGGCCTGGCATGAGCGACACCACGCTCGAGCGCGCTTTCATCCCCTTCTACACGACCAAGCAGCAGGGCACCGGCCTGGGTCTGGCGCTGTGCGAGCGGCTGATCCGCGCACAGGGCGGCACGATCCAGCTGCGCTCGCGGCCGGGCGAGGGCACGAGCGTGTTGATCCGCCTGCCGCTCGCAGCCAAGCCCGCCGAGGAGCACGCGTGAAGGACGCGCGCACGGTGCTGATCGCCGAGGACGAAGCCAACATGCGGCGCGTGCTGTCGGCGCTGCTCGAGCGCGACGGCTTCCGCACGCTCGAGGCCGCCGACGGGGCGGCCGCGCTCGAGACACTCGCGCGCGAGCCGGTCGACGCCATCCTCACGGATCTGCGCATGCCCAAGCTGAACGGCCTCGAGTTGCTCGAGGCGGTGCGGCGCAAGCACCCGGAGATCCCCGTGATCATGCTGACCGCGCACGGCACCGTGGGCAGCGCGGTCGAGGCCCTGAAGCAGGGCGCGTTCGATTATCTCACCAAGCCCTTCGATCCCGACGAGATCCGCCAGGTGATGGAGAAAGCGGTCTCGACCCGGCGCCTGGCCGCGCGCGAAGCGCGCCTGCCCGCCGACGAGAGCCCCGAGCCGTTGCTCGTCGGTGAGAGCGAGCTGTTGCGCGAGGTGCGCCACGTGATCGAGCGCGTCGCGCCCACGCCCGCGACCGTGCTGATCAGCGGCGAGAGCGGGACCGGGAAGGAGATCGTCGCGCGCAGCCTGCACCGCGCCAGCGCGGTGCGGGGCGGCCCGTTCGTGAAGGTGAACTGCGCGGCCATCCCCGAGGGCCTGCTCGAGAGCGAGCTGTTCGGCTACGAGAAAGGCGCCTTCACCGGGGCCGCGGCGCGCAAGCCGGGCAAGTTCGAGCTGGCCGACGGCGGCACCTTGTTTCTCGACGAGATCGGCGAGATGCCGCTGGCCGCGCAGCCGAAGCTCTTGCGCGCGATCCAGGAGGGGCGCTTCTATCGCGTGGGCGGCACCGAGACGGTGCACGTGTCGGTGCGGCTGGTGGCGGCCACCAACCGCGACCTGCGCGCCGAGGTGAACGCCGGCCGCTTCCGCGAGGACCTCTTCTACCGGCTGCACGTGGTGCCGATCGACCTGCCCCCGCTGCGCTCGCGCCCCGAAGACATCCCGATGCTGGCGCGGCTGTTTCTCGAGCGCTTCGCGGCCAAGCTCGGCCGGCCCGTGACCGGCATCGAGCCCGCGGCCATGGACCTGCTGCGCGCGCACCCCTGGCCCGGGAACATCCGCGAGCTCGAGAACGCGATCGAGCGGGCGACACTGTTGTGTGACGGCACGACGCTCGGACCGCGCGACCTCCCGCCCGAGCTCGACCGGCACGCGCCCGCGGCGCCCGCTCCCGCCGGCGCGACCCCGCTGCGCGAGCGCATCCGCGCGGCCACGCAGCGCATCGAGCGCGACGCCATCCTGGAAGCGCTGCGACTCACCGAGGGCAACGTCACCCGCGCCGCCAAGGAGCTCGGTCTCTCGCG
>DATKAO010000025.1 GCA_035498015.1 Myxococcota bacterium | reverse complement strand
TCCGGGTAGAGGGCGCGCGCGGAGGTGTTCACGCGCACGGTCGGACCGGGGAGCTTGTGGCCCGCGGCGTAGAGGACCGCGTTCACGATCGGGTACATGAAGAACAGCGTGGTCAGCACCAGCAGGGTCGCGATCGGCAGGCGGTTGCGAGTCACGAAGCGAGCGAAGCGCAGGGTCGCCGTCTCGCGGATGTGATGCTGCGGGATCTCAGCCATGGGCGGGCCTCTCCTTGGTCCTCGGTCTGCGCTCGAATCTCAGGCGGAGGGTGACTCGAGCCGGAACGGTGTCAGCGAGCAAAGCGCGCGCAGGCCGCCCAGAGTGCCTCCTCCCTCGCACTGCCGGCCGCCCGAACGCGGCCGCATCCTACCATGCCCTGAGGGGCCTTCGTTCGCCTTCGGCTCACTGCGCGCGGCCACCTGTGAGCGCGTGGGCACCCGACCCACGCTCAGCCGCTTGGGGCCTCGCAGAGGGCGGCCTTCGCTCGGCCTGTCCTGGTCAGAACTTGCCGGCGAGTTGCCGGATCAGCGGCGTACGAGCTCGGTGGCGCTGAAGAAGTAGGCGATCTCGCTGCGGGCGTTCTCGGCGGAGTCGGAGCCGTGGACCGCGTTCTGCTCGATGTTGGTCGCGAACTTCTTGCGCAGCGTGCCGGCGTCGGCCTTCGCGGGGTCGGTCGCGCCCATCAGCTTGCGGTAGCGCGCGACCGCGTCGTCGCCCTCGAGAACGGACACGACGACGGGACCGGACGTCATGAACTTCACCAGGTCCTTGAAGAACGGCCGCTCGCGGTGGACCGCGTAGAAGCCCTCGGCCCGGGCCGGGTCGAGCTGGAGCATCTTGGTCGCCACGATCGTCAGGCCCGAGGCCTCGATCTGGTCGAGAATCGCGCCGAGCTTGCGCCCGCGCACCGCGTCCGGCTTCACGATCGACAGGGTCCGTTCCATCTGGGCGCGGGAGATTAGCTGCGCCGATGACTCCGGCCAGTCCTCGGGCGCGTCGAGGTCGCGGCCGCGCTCGGCCGGCAGTGACACGAGGCGCACGCGCTCGGGGTGGCGGGCCAGCACCGCGCGGCCGCCGTCGCGCCCGCGCAGCGCGAGCAGCTCGGGGAAGAGCGCGCGCGGAAAGAGCGCCGGCGAGCCGGGCTCGCCTGCGTAGGCCGCGCGCACCAGCGCGCCCGGCTCGGCGCGCGCCGCGGCGAGCAGGCGCTCGAAGTCTTCGGCCGCCAGGAACGGCTGGTCGGCGAGCGCGATCAGGATCGCCCCCGAGTCACTCGCCGCGGCGCGCACGGCGGCGCGCACGGAGGCGGCCCGGCCTTCCTCGGGGTCTTCGGCGGAGAGAGCGGCGACGCCGAGGCGCTCGGCCAGTGCGCGCCCGGACTCGTCACCGGGCGCGAGCACGAGTGACACGCGCGCCGCGCTGGTGGCGCGCAGCGCGGTCACCACGCGCTCGGCGATCGGCACGCCGTCGAGCGGCAGCAGGTGCTTCGCGCCGCCCATGCGCCGGCCGCGGCCCGCCGCGAGCACGAACGCTTCGATCGCGAGAGCGCCGGTGAGCGGCGTGGGCACCCTACCCACGCCTAGTCGCGGCGCAGCCCTACGAGGCGCAGCAGGGTGCGCCACACGAGCTGCAGGAACGAGCGCCCGGGCGGCGCCGCCAGCTTCACGTCGGCGGCCTCGGGCCGCCAGCTCTCGAACGCCTGGAAGAACTGGCCCGCCATCTCGCGAGTCACTCCCGAGAGCATGCGCTGGCCCAGGCGCGCGATCTGTCCGCCGATCTGCACCTCGGCCACGTAGTGGACCGAGCTGCCCTTCTCGCCGGGCGAGACCTCGAGCGTGACTTCGCCGTCGACGAAGCCGACCGCCCCCTTGCCCTGCAGGCGCAGACGCAGGCGATCGTTCGGCTGGCGCTCGAGCACCTCGAGCGTGCCCTCGAAGCGGCCGGTGATCGCGGGCAGCTTCACTTCCAGGACCGCGTCGTAGTGGTCGGGGTCGCGCGCGTCGAGCTTCTCGAGCCCGGGCGTGCAGGCTTTCAGCGCGCGCGGGTCGTTCAGCCCCGCCCAGGCCTCGGCCGGGGTGCGGCCGACTTGCTCCGTGCCCTCGAATCTCACGCCGCGGCCCGCTGCGCGGCGGCCGCCAGCGCGCGAGCGGCATACACACCCACCAGGTGGGCGCGGAACTCGGCCGAGGCGTGGATGTCCTCGGTCGGGTCGGCCTCCTCGATGCGCGCGCACAGCCGCTTCAGCGTGGCCTCGTCGGGTGACTCGCCGGCCAGCTTCTTCTCCAGCGCCGCCGCGCGGAACGGCACCGGGTTCACGCCGGTGACTCCCAGCGCGGCGCGCTCGATGCGGCCGCGCCGGTCGAGCGTGACTGCGGCCGCCACGCCCACCACCGCGAAGCCCGACGCCGCCTGGCGCAGCTTGCGGTAGGCCGTGCCGGTGCGCGAGCGCTCGATCTTGAGCCGCACCTCGGTCAGCACCTCGTCGCGGCGCACGGCCGACTGCAGCATGCCGGTGAAGAAATGACTCGCCGCTATCGTACGCTCGCCCTTCGCGCCCGCGACCGTCGCCTCGCCGTCGAAGGCCAGGAACACCGCCGGCCAGTCGGCGGCGGGGTCCGCGTGCACGAGGCTCCCGCCGATCGTGCCGCGGTTGCGCACCTGCACGTCGCCGATCGCCGCGGCGGCCTCGGCCACGCCGTGCAGGGCGGCGAGCTCGCGGCTGGCCGCGAGCGCCGCGTGAGTCGCGCGCCCGCCGATCGCAAGCAGGCCGCGCTTCTCCGCCACCGCCTCGAGGTCGGGCAGCCGGCCCAGGTCGACCAGCGCCGCGGGCGTCTGCAGGCGGTGCTTCAGCGCGGGAATCAGGCTCATGCCGCCACCCAGCGCCTTGGCGTCCGGGTTGCGCGCCAGGAGGTCCAGGGCCTCGCGCAGGCTGCGCGGCGCGAAATACTCGAAGTCCTGCGGGATCATTTCGCCGCCCCCTGCAGCGCCGCCCACACGCGCGGCGGCGTGAGCGGCATGTCGATGTGAGTGACGCCCGCGGGCGCCAGCGCGTCGAGCACCGCGGACACGACGCAGGGTGTGGCCCCGATCGTGCCCAGCTCGCCGATGCCCTTCGCGCCCAGCGGGTTCAAGTGAGTCGGCGTGCAGGTCGAGTCGAGCTCGATGCGCGGGAACATGTGCGCCTTGGGCATGGCGTAGTCCATGAGCGTGGCGGTGAGCAGCTGCCCGCTCTCGTCGTAGCGGACCTCCTCGCACAGCGCCTGGCCCAGGCCCTGCACGATCCCGCCGAGTCTCTGGCCCTCGGCCAGGAGCGGGTTCACGATCTTGCCCGCGTCGTCGACCGCCACGTAGCGCAGGAGAGTCACTTCGCCGGTTTCGCGGTCGACCTCGACCTCGCACAGGTGCGCGCCGAACGGGAAGGTGGTGCCGGTGGGCTCGAAGCGCGCCACGGCTTCGAGGCCGGGCTCCTCGCCGGGCACGGGCACGTTCCACAGGTGCGCAGCTTCGGCGACCTGGCGGAAGGTGAGCTTGCGCTCGCCGCCCGCCACGCGGAACGCCTCGCCGTCGAACGTGACTTGCTCGGGCTTGGCGTCGAGCAGGTGCGCGGCGATGCGCGCCGCCTTGGCCTTCACCTTCTCGAGCGCCATGTGCACGGCGGTGCCGCCGACCACGAGGCCGCGGCTGCCGAAGGTGCCGACGCCGTGAGTCACCACGTCGGTGTCGCCGTGCAGCACCTCGACGTCGGTCACCTCCACGCCGAAGGCGTCGGCCGCCATCTGCGCGAAGGCCGTCTCCTGGCCCTGGCCGTGCGGCGACGCGCCGGTCGTGATGGTCACGTTGCCGGTCGGCTCCACGCGCACCATGCCGGACTCCCAGCTGCCCGTGCGCTGGATCGGCGAGGCCGCGGTGCTGGGCCCCAGGCCGCAGATCTCGGTGAACGTGGCCACGCCGATGCCACGCAGCTTGCCCTGCGCGCGCGCCTGATCGCGCTGTGACTTGGCCCGAGCGTAGTCGAAACGCGCCAGCGCCTTGTCGAGCGTGGCCTCGTAGTCACCCGAGTCGTACACGGCGCCGCCCGCGGTGGTGAACGGGAAGGCGTTCTTGGGAATGAAGTTCCGGCGCCGCACGTCGGCGGGGTCGAGGCCGGTCGCGGCGGCGATCGCGTCCATGATCCGCTCGACCGCGTAGGCCGCCTCGGGCCGGCCCGCGCCGCGGTACGCGTCGGTCGCCATGGTGTTCGTGTACAGACACACGACCTCGACCGAGAGACCCTTCAGCCTGTAACAGCCCGGCATCATCAGCGGCGTGAAGGTCGCGATCGCGGGACCGAAGAACGACGGGTACGCGCCCACGTCGGACAGCACGCGCCCGCGCAGCGCGACCAGCTCGCCGTCCTTCTTGTAGGCGGCCTCGAGCTCGTGGTACTGCGCGCGTCCGTGCGTGGTGTTGGCCAGGTTCTCGGTGCGCGTCTCGGCCCACTTGATCGGGCGCCGCAGCTGGCGCGAGATCCAGGGCAGGAGACACTCCTCGGGATAGACCGGGATCTTGCAGCCGAAGCCGCCGCCGACCTCGGGCGCCACCACGCGGATGCGCACCTCCGACAGGCTGAGACACTGCGCGACCGCCTGCTTCACCAGGTGCGGCACCTGCGTGGAGGTCCACATCGTGAGTCGCTGCGGGCCCTCGTCCCAGTGTGCCAGCACCGCGCGCGGCTCCATCGAGACCGGCGCGACCTTCTGGTTCACGAGCTCGAGCCGCAGCACGCCGTCGGCCGCCTGGAACAGCTTGTCCACGGCGGCCGCGTTCTCGGGGTTCTGCGGCACCGCCAGCGCCACGTTGTCGGCGTGGTCGGCGTAGACCTTGCCGCGCGCCGGATCGAGCGCGCCGCGCAGGTCGACCACCGCGCGTGAGGGCGCGATGTCGACGGTGACGTCGAGCGCGGCGTCTCGAGCCACGTAGCGGTCCTCGGCGATCACCACCGCGACCGGCTGGCCCACGTAGCGCACGAAGCCGTCGGCGAGCAGCGGGTGCTCGGCGTCGCGCCCGGGCTCGGGGCGCGCGACGCACGGCGTGCGCGCGACCTTGCCGCGCAGGTCGTCGAAGGTGTAGGCGGCAATCACTCCCTTGCGCGCGCGCGCCTTCGACAGGTCGATCTTCTGGATCTTGCCCGCGGCGTAGTCACTGCGCACGAAGGCCGCGTGCAGCATGCCGTGCAGCTTGATGTCGTCGGTGTAGGTCGCGAGCCCGCGAATCAGTCGCGGGTCCTCGCGCCGCTTGATGCGCTCGCCGACGGAGACGGGGCGGACCGGCATGTCAGCGCCCTCCCCGCTCGAGCCGCGCCGCGTGCTGCACGGCGTTCACGATCTGCTGGTAGCCGGTGCAGCGGCAGATGTTGCCCTCGATGGCGTGGCGGATCTCGGCGTCGCTCGGGTTCGGGTTCTCCTTCAGGAACGCCGAGGTGGTCATGATCATGCCCGGCGTGCAGTAGCCGCACTGGAGCCCGTGCTCCTCCCAGAAGCCGATCTGCACCGGGTGCAGGTGCTCGGCGTCCTTGGCCAGGCCCTCGACCGTGGTGACTCGCCGGCCGTCGGCCTGCACCGCGAACAGCGTGCAGCTCTTCACCGCGCGGCCGTCGAGGTGCACCGTGCACGCGCCGCAGATCGTGGTCTCGCAGCCGATGTGGGTGCCCGTGAGCCCGAGTGTCTCGCGCAGGAAATGCACGAGCAGGAGTCGCGGCGCGACGTCGCGCTCGTAGACCTGACCGTTGACTTCGACCGATATCTTCACGCCGTGATCTCCCCGACGAGCTCCGGGACCTTGCGCTGCACCTCGTCCGGCACGCGGAAGGTCGTCATCTGTGACAGCACCGCGAGATCCCCCCGTTCGACGCGCGCGCGTCCCGAAAGCAGCGCGCGCCCCCGCAACAGCTTCACCGCCTTCACCAGAAAGCTCCGGTCGGTGAGCAGCGAGTTGGTCTCGTCGCAATCATAGTCGACCACCAGCCGCCGCAAGAACTCGATCAGCCGGTCCTTCTCTCCGGCGGGGACCTCGATCCGGGCGAGCTCCGCCCACGCGGCGGCGAGCTCGGCGCGCGACAGCACCGGCTCGGGCTCGGGCTGCTCCTGTACGGCGCCGTCGGCGAAGCGGTCCACGAGCTCGCGCGCCTGCGCGCGCTCGCCCGACTGGATCAGCCCCGACACGCGCAGCTGGAGCGCGAACCGGTCGAGGTTCGCGGGGTCGAGCGGCTCGTTGTAGTACTCGTCGCGCAGCGGATTGCTGGTGGCGATGGCGGTGACCAGCGGAATGGCGCGCTCGCCGAACTTCCGCTCGTTCAGGATGCGCAGCAAGACGTTCAGCGCCTCGCCGGGCGCGCGCGAGATGTCGTCGAGCACGCACACGTCGGCGGTCAGCATGCCGCCGGGCTCGATCGCCTGGTGGATGCGCTCGCCCGCGGCGCCCTCGAGCGGCCGGCGCTCGAGCACCACGTCGCCCACCAACTCCGCAAGCCGCGTGTCGCGGTGCATCTGGTAGAAGAAGAAGCCGAGCCCCGCGCCGCGCGCCGCGAGCTCCGCCATGCGCGTCTTCGCCGAGCCGGGCGGACCTTCGAGATAGATGTGCTCGCGGCACACCAGCGCGAGCAAGAGCGCGTCCTTCGCCTCGTCGTGACCCACGACGTGGCGGTCGAGCAGAGCGCGCAGGCGGGACAGACCCGAGTGATTCAAGCTCTCTCCCGCAGAGTGACTCGCCCGCCGGCGCCCGGCCGCGCCTCGAAGCGCAGCCCGCCCGTCTCACGCGAGATGTCGTCGAGCACCGCCGGACATTCCCCCAGACCGAGGAAGACGGTGTGTACCTTAACCCCGAGCTGGCGGGCCAGCGCGCGCTCGCTGCGCACGTTCGGGTCGCCCAGCACCGGCACGCCGTCGGACAGGAGCACCACGTGGCGCTCGCGGCCGGCGCAGCCGCGCAGCTCGCCCAGCGCGGTGCGCAGCGGCGCCTCGTAGTTCGTGCGGCCTTCCGCGCGCGCGCGCCGGGCGAGCGCGAGTGCGCGCCGGTAGCGCCGGTGGAAGAAGGCGCCGTCCTGCGCGAAGCGCTCGGCCTCGTGGTTGAACTCGACGTAGCCCAGGCGCATGCGCCGTCGCGCCGCCACGCGCACGATGCCCGCCACCACCTGCCCGGCCGAGCGCGCGAGCTGGCCCTCCATCGAGGCCGAGACGTCGCGCAGCAGCGCGAGCGCGCCGCCGGCGTTGCGGCGACGGCGCCGGAACACGCGTGCGCCGCCGGGCTGGCGGCCCTCGGTCCACAACAGGGCGTCGACCGGGTCGGCGTCGAGCAGCTCGTCGAGCCGGCGCATGCGGCGGAAGCTGCGCGGCGAGCCGCCCGCGTCGTCGCCGCGCAGCACGGCGCCGCGCTCGAGCCGGCCGCGCAGCGCCTGCAGGAGTGACTCCACCTCGGCCGCCTCCTCGCCGCCGCGCGTGCCGGCCACGGGCGCCACGCTCGCGAGCGAGACGTTGCGCGCCTCGAGTGACTCGACCGGGACCGCGCCGCGCGCGGCGCCGCCGGGCCCGGGCGCGAGGCCGCTCTGGTCGGACGCCGCCGCGGGCCGCGCGCCCGGAACGGCCGCCTCGACGCGCTCGCCGGCGAGGATCGCCGCTTCGAGGATCGCGCCGATGTCGGCCTCGAGCGCCTCGGGCACGCGCCGCGCGAGCATGAAGCGCAGCGCGCGCACGTCCTCGGGAGTGACCCGGTCCGCCCCGCGCACCAGCGCGTGTGCGCGCAGCACGGCGGGCGCGGCGCGCGCGAACGCGCGGTCGCTGAGCAGCGCGGGCTCTGCGCCCGAAGCGGCCACGAGTCTCTCGACCGCGCGCAGCAAGGCCGCGCGCGCGGCCGGCTCGATCGCGAGCGCGGCGGCGCGGCGCTGCAGCGCGTGGCGGGTGTCTCGGTCGAGCGCGGGGGCTGCGCCGGCGGCGAGCTCGCGATCGAGTGCGGCACGCGCCAGCGCGAAGCGCTTGCCGACGACCAGGCCGTGCAGCCGCACCTGGATCGCGAAGCGGTCGAGCTGCACGGGCTCGAGCGGGTCGGCGTAGGCCTCGAGGTCCGGCGTCCCGACCGTGGCCACCGCGCACTCGAGCGGCAGCGCCTGGCCCGAGAGCCGGCGCTCGGCGAGCACCCGGAGCAAGAGCCCGAGCGCCTCGCCGGGCGCGCGCGACAGGTCGTCGAGCACGAGCAGCTCGGCCCGGGCGGCCGGGCCCAGCGCGAGCTCGAGCGAGATCCGCTCGGCCCCGCCGATCGCTTCGCGGCGCAGCCGGGTCTCGCCCAGGAGCTCGGCGGCGCTGGCATCGCGGTGGAAGGCCAGCTCCGCGGTGCGTGCGCCGGCGGCCTGGCCGAGCGCGCGCGCCAGCGCCGACTTCCCGCAGCCCGGCGGACCCTCCAGCACGGCGTGCTCGCGCGCCACCAGCGCCAGAACCAGGCCGGTCACCGCGTCCTCCTGGCCGTGCACGACCGCTTCCAGGCTGGCGCACAGGCGTTCGATCTCGGGAAGGGCCATGGCAGGCCCAGTGTGGGCCCGCTCGGCTTGCATCCGCAAAGCGGGCCCGGTATCGTTCCACCCGTCCGACCGGTCGGTCGGGGCTATTTTGCCCCGAGGAGCGACGCAGTGGCAGACGAGGCACGGGACGAGGAGCGCGAGGCCGAGTCGCCGTCGACCCGCGGCAAGATCCTCGACACCGCCGAGTCACTCTTCGCGCGCTTCGGCTTCGCCGGCGTGGGCATGCGCGCGGTCGCCGACAGCGTGGGGGTCTCGAAGTCGGCCCTGTTCCACCACTTCGAGACCAAGCGCGCGCTGTGGGCCGCGGTGCTCGAGCGCAGCATGCTCGAGTTCGACGCGCGGCTGGCCGCAGCGGGCTCCACGGGCGGCGCGCTCGAGACCCTGCGCCTCTGGATCGAGGCGATCATCGACTCACTGGTCGAGAACCCGTCGCGCGCGCCGCTGCTCTTGCGCTCGCTGTTCGAGGTCGAGGACGAAGAGCCCGTCGACGCCGCGGCACGCGCGGTGCTCGAGCGCGTGCTGGGCCGCGTGGCGGCCGGCCTGGAGGCCGGGATCGCCTCGGGCGAGCTGCGCCGGGTCTCGGTGCCGCACACGCTGCAGAGCCTGATCGGACTCACGGTGTTCCATTTCGCGAGTGGTGACTTCGGCGAGGACCTCCTCGGCGCGCCGCTCTACTCCGCCGCCGAGATCCGGCGCCGGAAGGACCACGTCATCTCGTTCATGGAGCGCGCGCTGCGCGCCGAAAACGACTAGGAGGCCCGCGGTGGAAAAGTTCATGCAGGAGTACCGGCGCAATCTCGGCAACTTCGAGCTCGTCGACTTCCCCGACGAGTCGGCCGTGGCGAAGATCCGCGAGAAGATCGACGTGCCGACGCCCATGGCCGTGCGCTGGAACGACTGGGAGTACGGCAGCGAGGTCGCCGAGCTGCGGGCGCTGTACGAGAAGGGCAAGGCGAACCAGTGGAACGCCTCGCAGGACGTCGACTGGTCCATCCCGCTGTCCAACGACGAGTTCATCGCCGATCCCACGCAGTCGCTCTTGGGCAACGTGACCAAGCTCATGGGCAAGGACGAGGCGACCCAGAAGGCCGCCCTGTTCGACGAGATCAACTGGGTGCTGTCACAGCTCCTGCACGGGGAGCAGGCCGCCCTGCAGATCTGCGGCCAGCTCACCAACCTGTGTCCGACCACCGACGAGAAGTTCTACGCCGCCAACCAGGTGTACGACGAGGCGCGGCACACCGAGGTGTTCGCGCGGCTCCTGGCCGAGAAGATGGGCACGATCTACCCGATCAGCCCGAACCTGAAGGTGCTGCTCGACGAGCTGCTGTCGGTCGAGGGCTACACCATGAAGTGTCTGGGCATGCAGACGCTGTTCGAGGGCACCGCGGTCGGCATCATGGACCAGTTCCGCGCCAACTCGCGCAACGCGCTGATCACCGACGTGATCCGCCGCGTCGAGCAGGACGAGTCACGCCACGCGGCCTTCGGCGTGCTCACCATGCGCCGCGTGGTCAAGCGCGCGAGCCAGGCCGAGAAGCAGCACATGGAGGACTGGGCCTACAACGTGCTCGAGGCGCTGAACGCGAACCAGCAGATGGACATGCTGCGCGTGCTCGGCCCCAAGTACGGCATCGAGCCCGACGCCGTGGTCGGCATGGCCATGGCGACCCCGGAGTGGCAGCAGTTCAACAGCCAGCCGTTCATGCACACCGTCGTGCCCAACCTGCAGCGCCTGGGACTGATCACCGAGCGCACCGAGTCACAGTGGCTCGAGCGGGGCATGATGGTCGAGTCACGAACCGCGGAGCTGCCGCTGCGCGCCTGAGTCCCGCTCGAGCTCCGCGAGTCAGTTGGCGCGGAAGCGGGAGGTTTCCGGACCGAGCGCGAGCGCGCCGGCCTGGTCGGGGTGGATGGCCTTGGCGCGCGCGAACAGGTCGTCCTCGGACTCGGCGTTGTTCGGGTCGGGCACGCAGCAGTCGACCGGGCAGACCTCGGCGCACTGCTCTTTCGCGTGGAAGCCGACGCACTCCGTGCACAGCCGCGGATTGATGACGAACGTCTCCTCGCCCTCGCTGATGGCCTCGTTCGGGCACTCCGGCTCGCAGACGCCGCAGTTGATGCATTCCTCGGTGATCATGGTGGACATGGACGACTCCCGGTCTGTGACGGTTAGTGAGTGAGGGCGACTTCGCGGTTGCCCCCGCGAATCCGGCCCTGGAGCAGAAGCTCGTTGGCGCGCGCCAGGCGGAACTCGAGCTCGCCGTCGTCGCGCGACGGCTCGAGCTCGAGGTTGGTCGCCAGCAGCTGGCGCCCCAGGCGCACCAGGTCGCGCAGCTGGGCGGCGCGCACCCGGTCGAGCCGCCCGCCGGCCAGCTTCTTCAGGTTCGAGACGGCCAGGTGCACGTCGCGCACCTCGCCCCGCCCGTCGCACAGCGGGCAGACGCGCGCGAGCGCCTCGCGCAGCACCTGCTCCACGAACTGGCTCTGGTTGGGCAGCTGGCGCAGCGCCGCGGAGAGCTCCGGATCGATCCGGAACGTGACGCGCTGCTTGGCTCGGCTCCTGTGCGACATCTGTACAGCAAATTGCTGTACACCTGCCGATCCGTCAATATGAATCCGAGAAGAAAAGCGGAAGCACGGGCGGCGGGAGGAATCCTGCATATACTGTCGAGCCGCGATTCCCTTCTGCCGGAGGCCTATCCTGGAATCGGACAACGAGCAGCCCGGCGAGCCGACGGGGCAACCCCGGCGACCGAGGCGCCGCCGCCGCCGACGCCGCGGAAACAGACACTTCTCCGCCGGCGACCCCGGAGCGCCCGCGAACGCGAATGGCGCGCTGGGGAGCGACTCGCTTCCCGCGGGCGGAGCGCCGGCCTCCGACCCGGGCTCGGAGGCAAACGCGGCCGCACCGGACCAGGCCCCACGCTTCGACCGCCCGCGCCGCCGGCGCCGCCGGCGTCGAGGTCACTGGAGCCAGAACGGGGGCGGCGCCGACCACGGGCGCGCCGAGCCGGCCCTGCGCGGTGCGGAGCCCTTCGAGTCCGATCCCGACGGCGAGCCGGGCGAGCGCGACGCCGATCCAGGCCCGCAGGACGACGACCTCCACTGGGACGCCGAGCCCGAAGGCGACGACGCCGGCTTCGACGCGCCGAGTGACTCGCAGGCCGCCTCGGCCGACCCCCAGGCCGCGCAGGGCGGCGAGCCGTGGCGCGACCGGCCGCGGCGGCGGCGCCGCCGCAGGCGTGGCGGCGGAGGCGGCGGCCCCGTTCCCGACGAGCGCCTGCGCCAGATGCTCGACCTGCTGCGGCGCGAGTTCGGGCTGCGGCACTTCCGGCCCGGCCAGGAAGAGGTCATCCGCGCGGTGCTCGACGGCCGCGACGCGCTGGCCGTCATGCCGACCGGCGGCGGCAAGTCACTCACCTACCAGCTCCCCAGCCTGCTGCTGCCCGGACTCACGGTCGTCGTCTCACCCCTGATCGCGCTGATTCGCGACCAGTTCGAGAAGCTGCGCGCGCAGGGCATCGAGACGGTGCGCGTGGACAGCTCGCTCACGGGCACCGAGAAGGAAGAAGCCCTGCAGCTGCTCGAGGAAGGCAGCCAGAAGATCGCGCTGATCACCCCCGAGGGAGCGACCGGCGCGGCCTTCAAGAAGCGCATCGCCGACCAGAAGGTGTCGCTGCTCGTGATCGACGAGGCGCACTGCGTCTCGGAGTGGGGTCACGACTTCCGCCCGTCCTATCTCGCGCTCGGCGCGCTGGCCGACGACCTGGGCCGGCCGACCGTGCTGGCGCTGACTGCGACCGCGCCGCCGCTGGTGCGCGACGAGATCGTGAAGCGCCTCGGCCTGCGCGAGCCCGCGGTCGTGGTGCGCCCGGTCGCGCGCCCGAACCTGCGCTTCGAAGTGAAGCACTGCATGACCGAGGACGTGAAGCGCCGGGAGCTCGTGCAGTATCTGCGCCGCCTGCGCCGGCCCGGCATCGTGTACTGCTCGACCGTGAAAGACGTGGAGGAGCTGGGCGCGCTGTGCAAGATCGCGCGCATCCCGGCCGAGATCTATCACGGGCGACTCACCAAGGCCGAGCGCGACCACGCGCACAAGCGCTTCATGTCGTCGGGCAAGCGCATCGTGATGATCGCGACCAGCGCCTTCGGCCTGGGCGTCGACAAGCCCGACATCCGCTACGTGCTGCACTACCAGGTGCCGGGCTCGCTCGAGGCCTACGTGCAGGAGGCCGGCCGCGCGGGCCGCGACGGCCTGCCCGCGCGCTGCATCCTGCTCTGGGACCCGCGCGACATCGACGTGCAGCGGCACTTCCTGTCGGAAGGCCCGACGACCCGTTCGCAGATCAAGAAGGTCGTCGAGGGCCTGTCGGCCTGGACCCAGGACGGGCGCGCGGTCGAGGCCTCGACGCTGGCCATGGCGACCGAGGTCGGTGTGACGCGCACCAAGGCGATCCTCGAAGGCCTGCGCGATGCTTCGCTCGTGACCGAGACCGACGGGGCATTCTCGCTCTCGCGCGAGATCGACGTGAACGAGGCCGTGAAGCTGCTCTCGCGCCGCAACGAGGAGCGCAAGACCACCGACCGCCGCCGGCTCGAGAGCATCATCCACTACGCGAACAACACCGACGAGTGTCGGATGATGCACATCCGGCGCTACTTCGAGGACGGCGAGCCCACGCCCTGCGGTCACTGCGACATCTGCGAGCCGAAGCTGCGCCGGCGGCGCCGCCGCTCGAAGGGGCGCGGCGGGCGTCCGATGGATTCCGGCCGCGACGAGGACGAGTGAGCTTCGAGCGCGAGGCGCGGGTGGCGTGCGAGGCCGCCCAGGCCGGCGGTGAAGTGGTGGCGCGCCACGCGCGGGCGCTGGTGCGCGAAGCGCGCGAGAAGTCACACGACAACCCTGTGACCGCCGCCGACCTCGAGGCCAACACGGCCATCTGCGAGCGACTGCAGGCGGCGTTTCCGGACGACGCGCTGCTCTCCGAGGAGACTTCCGATCGCCTCGACCGCCTGGCACGGGAGCGCGTGTGGATCGTCGACCCGCTCGACGGCACCAAGGAGTTCGTCGAGGGCGTGCCGCAGTACGCGGTCTCGATCGCGCTGGCCGTGCGCGGCCGGCCCGTCGCCGGCTGCGTGTACGACCCGTCGACGGGCGAGTCGTTCTGGGCCGCGGCCGGCGCCGGCGCGCGCCTGGGCGCGACACCGATCGGTGTATCGCGCGAGCGCTCGCTCGCCAAGGCGGTCGTGCTCTCGAGCCGCACCGAGATGAAGCGCGGCCAGGTCGAGCCGTTCCGGCCGTGGGTCGCCCGGCTCGAGCCGGTGGGCTCGGTCGCGCTGAAGCTGGCCTGGATCGCCGCGGGCCGCGCCGACCTGTGGGTCTCGGCCGCGCCCAAGAGCGAGTGGGACGTGTGCGCGGGCGACTTGCTCGTGCGCGAGGCGGGGGGAGTTTTCCGCGAGCTCGAGCGCGGCGAGCGGACCTACAACCAGAGCGACGTGCTCCTGCAGCCGCTCATGGCCGCGGGGCCGGAAGAGCTGGTGCGCGAGTTCGCGAGGCGCGCGTGCCCGGCCTGAGACACCCGATGCTGCGCATCGCGCCAGTCTCCGACGAGCTCTACGCGGTCTCCGAGCTCTTGGTGCCCGAGCTGTCGCAGAAGCGCATCTGGCTGTTCGACCTCGAGGCGACGGGCCTCGACACGACGAAGGAACGCGTGACTCAGATCGCCGGCTGCATGTTCGAAGGCGGCCAGATCCGCGAGGAGACCGCGTTCACCACGCTGGTCTGGCCCGGCGAGGGCATCGAGATCCCGAAGATCGTGCAGGAGCTGACCGGGATCACGCTCGAACGCCTGCACGGCGCGCCCGAGTTCCCCGAAGCCTGGCGCAGTCACCTCGCGGCCGCACGCGGCGCCGACTTCTGGCTCGGCCAGAGCGTGTTCGAGTTCGACGTGCCGTTGCTCGAGGCCGAGTTCGTGCGCCACCGCATGCCGCAAGAGCTGCCGGCGACGCTCGACTCGGTGGTGCTCGCGACCTGGCTGCTCGGTCCGCCCGAGGAGCGCTGGAGCACTTCGAAGCTGCTCGCGCGCTTCCAGGTCGACACCGTCGGCCTGCGCCGCCACGACGCGCTCGACGACGTGAAGATCCTGGGCCGCCTGCTCCAGCCGATGCTGCGGCTCGCGGGCGAGACTCACGGCGACCGCGTCGAGATACCGGCCAGTCAGCCGCTCGAGATTAAACGTCACCCACCTGTCAAGTCTTGAGCGACTAGCTCCCGAACGCCGTGATAGATCTGGTGGGCGATGCGCCCGCTTCTCTGGCCCGCACTGCTCCTCGCGTGCCTGCTCCTGCCTGGTGCGCCGCAGCGCGCACCTGGCGTGCGCACTCCCCGATTCGACGACGGGCTCGTGACGCGCGCGCGCCAGGCCATCGCCGAGAGTGAGTACGAAGCGCGCGCCAGCGCGCGCGGGCTGCAGGCGCCGAACCGCGCGAACGGCCTGCGAACCTACTTCGCGCCCGATGGCGTCTCGGTGCGCGAGCGCGGCAATCCCGACGCGCCGCCACTGCTCGACCTGTCACTCTGCGGTGTGGGACGCGGCGGACAGCTCGCGCAGGTCGGGGCGGGCGAAATGACTCACGATGGCGCGCGCGTCGAAATCGCCCGTTCGGGCCTCGCCGAGTGGTACGTGAACTCTCCCGCCGGCCTCGAGCAGGGCTTCGTCGTCGAGAAGCGCCCCGAAGGCGACGGTCCGCTCGTGCTCGAGCTCCACTTCGCGAATGCGAAGGCGACCACGCAGAGTGATGGCGAGCTGCTGTTTCAGGCTGCAAACGGCCACACGCTGCACTTGGGCGCGCTGCGCGCGAAGGACGCGGAGAGCCGAGCCCTCGATGCCCGTTTCGAGCTCGCCGGCGGTGACCGCTTGCGCGTCGTCGTCGTTGACTCCGGCGCGAGCTATCCCGTGACCGTCGATCCGCTCCTGTCGAGCACGTTCGACACGACCCTGCAGACCAGCGAAGACACCGGGTTCTTCGCGAGGAGACTGGCGGTGGGAGACCTGAACGGTGACGGCTATGCCGACGTGGTGATCGGCGATCCGATCTACGACGTGAGTGAAATTGCGGAAGGCGCCGCGTTCGTGTTCAACGGCGGCCCTTCCGGGATCGCGAACGGCGGTCCAGCCACCGCCAACGCCGTGCTCCGCGGCTTGAATCCGACCACAGAACTCGGCTTTTTTGTCACGACGTGCGATCTCAACGGCGATGGCTACGCCGACGTCGCCGTCACCGCTCTGGACAACACGGTCTCGCCCACCTTGTCGCAGGTCCTCGTCTTTCCGGGTGGCGCCCTCGGTGTCCAGAACGGGAATCCGGGCACCGCGCAGTCCGTGGTCCAGAGCTCCGTGGGCATAGGGAAGACTGCGTGTGCAGGCGACGTGAACGGGGACGGGTACGAAGACCTGATCTTGAGCACGTCGGAAAGCGGAGTCGGCAACGCCTACGTGTTCCAGGGCGGGCCCTCCGGCATCCCGAGCGGATCGCTCTCCGGCGCGGTGACACACCTGACCGGCGCCAGCCCCGACTTCGGCGCGACCTCGAGCGCCGGGGACGTGAACGGGGACGGCTACGACGATGTGATCGTCGGGGCGGACGACGTGTCCTCGTTCGCGGGGGCCGCTTACATCTTCGAAGGGAGCGCGAGTGGAATCGCGAGCGGCCCGGCCTCGAGCGCAGCGACGCTTCTCTCGGGAAGTAGTGCGAACCTCAAGCTCGGCTTGTCAGTCGCGAGCGCAGGCGACGTGAACGGCGACGGCTACGCAGACGTCATCGTGGGCAGTGCGAACGGAGCCTTCGTGTTCGAGGGGGGACCGTCGGGGATCGCGAGCGGAGGATCGAGCTCTGCCGCCACCACGCTCCAGGGAAACCCCGCCGATGCTTTCGGAGTTGCCGTCGGCGCGGGCGATGTGAACGGCGACGGGTACTCGGACGTCGTGGTCGGTGGGAATGCGTTCTCGATGCTCGGCGGCGAAGGCGCGTTCTGGGTCTTCCTCGGTGGGCCGTCGGGTGTCGCATCGCACGCGCCGCAGAATTTCTTCGCCTATGCACAGTTGGTCGGCACGGTGCGAGGGGAACGACTCGGGACAGCAGTCGCGACGGGGGACGTGAACGGTGATGGCTACGCGGACGTGATCTCTGGCGGGCCGAGCGTTGTCCGGGGCCAGGCTCTTGGCCAGGCCGTCATCTCGCTCGGCGGGGCCGGGGGCCTCGTGAACGGCGGCATCTCGGTCGCGAGCTCAACGATCTTGTCCGGCCAAGCCGGCGCGCAGCTCGGCTACCAGGTGGTCGACGCAGGTGACCTGAACGGCGACGGCTTCGACGACATCGCGGTGGGTGCGCCCTACTACGACATGGGCGACCCCAACGAGGGCATCGTGCTCGTGTTCAACGGCTCCGGGACCGGTCTGCCTGCAGCGCTCGGCCCCTCCAGCGCGAACGCGGTCATCCGCGGCAACCAGGTCGGCCTCCTCTTGGGAGGCGCGATCGCGGCGGCGGGCGACGTGAACGGCGACGGCTACGGCGACCTGCTCCTCGGGGCATCGGGTGTCGGGGCTTCGAGCCCGGGCTCCGGCGGCGAGGCGCTTCTGTATCTCGGCAGCGCGACGGGGGTTCCGGCAGCCGCCTCGCCTGCGAATGCCTCGGCGGAGATCACCTCCGACCTCACCGGAGCAGGCCTCGGCTTCGCGGTCGCGGGAATCGGCGACGTGAATGGCGACGGCTTCTCGGACATCGCCATCAGCGCCCCCTTGTACGACAGCGCGAACAGCGGCGGTGCGGTGTTCGTGTTCGAGGGCAGCCTTGCCGGGATCGGGAGCGGCTCGACGGCGACCGCCAGCGCCAAGCTCGTGGGCGGCCAGCCAGGCATCCTCTTCGGAAGCTCGATCGCGGGCGCGGGGGACGTCAACGGCGATGGCTTCAGCGATCTCACCGTCGGCTCGGCGTTCTACTCCGACCCAGAGACTGATGAGGGTGCGGTGCTCGTCTTCCATGGCTCCGCAACGGGCATCTCGAGCGGCTCACTCGCGAGCGCCAACACGAAGATCGAATCGAACGTGACGGGTGTGCTGCTCGGACAGGACGCACTCGCCAGCGCGGGAGATTTCAATGGGGACGGCTACGACGACCTTTTGATCGGCAGCACCACCTGGGTGGGTCCCGGCTCGAACAAGGGCGAGGTCTTCCTCTATCGCGGGGGGGCGAGCGGCATTCCGAGCGGCTCGCTGGCGAACGCCGACGCGACCTTCCAAGGAGCGGACTCTGGGGCAGGTCTGGGCGGCGCAGCCTCCAACATCGGCGACGTGAACAGCGACGGCTTCCCCGACCTCGCGTTCGGCGCGGTCGGAGAGCCTCCAGGCAGCCCGGAGGGAGCCGTCTATGTCCTGCTCGGGAACCACCCCTTCGCGCCGAGCTGGACGATGCTCTCTGGCGTCACCGCCGGGCCCCCGAACAAGGGGCCGTTGTTCGGGTTCTCGGTCGCGGGTGTGGACGCGAACGGGGACGGCTATTCCGACCTGCTCGTCGGCGCGCCCACCATCCTGGTTGGCGCGGGAAGCCCGGGCGCGGCCTACCTTTTCTACGGGAACCAGCTCGACCCGGGCCGCGCGGTGCGCCTGCGCCAGCGGCGCGCGGACACTGCGAGCGCCCAGCTTGCACCGCTCGGCCGCGCGGTGACGAATGGCTTCAGCGCCGAGGTGACTGCGTGGGGTCCGAACGGCCGTGGCCGCGTCGCCGCGACCTTCCAGGCCTGCCCGAGGGGCACGCCGTTCGGCGGGGTGAGCTGCACCTCGCTGACCACTCCCTATTCAGCGGTCACTGCGAGCCCGCCGACGGCCCTGCTCACGACCACGTTCTCGGGGCTCGCCGCGAACACACTCTACCACTGGCGCGCGCGCCTGCTCTACGCAGACGCCACCGGAGTCACTCCTGCGTTCCCGTCGCACGGCCCATGGCACACGCCCGGCGCTCGCGCCGCGCTCGAAGACGTCCGCACCGGCGCCGACACCGACGGCGACGGCGTGCCCGACGCCGTCGACAATTGCCCGCTCGTCCAGAACCCCGGTCAGCAGGACACGGGCGGCCTGGGTGCCGGCAGCCCGCCCGACAAGATCGGCGACGCCTGTCAGTGCGGCAGCGTGGCCGGCGACGGCCACGTCGATGCGAGCGACGTGGCCGCGTACCGGGCTGCGCTCGCGAACCCGAGCGGCGCGCCACTCACTCCGGCCGCCCAGACGCGCTGCCGCCTGTTGGGCCGGACCGGCGGCTGTGACGTCCGGCAAGTCACTGCCCTCCGCCGCGCGATCGCCTCGCCTTCGCTCGCGCCCATTCAGTCCGGGCCGGCGGCACAGTTCTGTGTCGCGGCGCTGGGCTCCTAGGCGGCGAGCCGGCTCGCGACCTGATAGGTCACGAAGCTCGCGGTCCAGGCGAGCGCGAGCATGTAGCCAAACGCGAGCGCGGGCCAGCGCCAGCTCCCGGTCTCGCGCGCCATGACGACCACGGTCGACGTGCACTGCAGCGCGAACACGAAGAACACGCAGAGGGCGAGCGCGACCGGCAGCCCGAACACGTGCCGGCCGCTGCGCGGGTCGACGTCGGAGCGCAGCGCGTCGCGCAGGCCGTTGAAGTCGTCCTTGCTCGCGACCGCGTAGGTCTGTGCGAGCGTGGCGACGATCACCTCGCGCGCGGCGAGGCTCGCGATCAGACCGACGCCGATCTTCCAGTCGAAGCCTAGGGGCGCGATCGCCGGCTCGATCGCGTGGCCGAGCCGCGCCGCGGCGCTCGCCTCGAGGTTCGCGCGCGCGGTCTCGGCCTCGCTGCGCGCCGGGTCGGGGGCCGCGCGCGGGAACGAGAGCAGGCCCCAGAGCACGATCGACGTCGCCAGGATCATCGTGCCGGCGCGCTTCAGGAAGGCGCGCGCGCTGTGCCACACCTGCTTGCCGAGGACCCGCGCCGTGGGCCAGCGGTAGGGCGGGAGCTCCATGTAGAACACCGACGGCTTGCCGCGCAGCAGGGTCGAGGAGAGCAGCGCGGCGGAGCCGAGCGCCGTCGCCACCCCGAGCGCGTACAGCCCGAACATCACCAGCCCCTGCAGGCCCACGACGCCGAACAGCGCCGTGCGCGGCACGAACGCGGCGATGAGCAGCGTGTACACGGGCAAGCGCGCCGAGCAGGTCATGAACGGAGACACCAGGATCGTGGCGAGTCTCTCGCGCGGTGACTGGATGGTGCGCGCGGCCATGATGCCCGGCACGGCGCAGGCGTAGCACGAGAGCAGCGGCACGAAGCTCCGGCCCTGCAGGCCGACCCAGCCCATGACCCGGTCGACCACGAACGCCGCGCGCGCCATGTAGCCCACGTCCTGCAGCAGGTGGATGAACGTGAACAGGATCACGATCTGCGGCAGGAACACGAGCACCGCGCCCACGCCCGAGATCACGCCGTCGGAGAGCAGGTCGGTGACCCAGCTCGCGGGCAGGTGGTCGCGTGCCGCGCGCGCGAGCGCTCCGAAGGCCGCGTCGATCCCGTCCATCGCCGGCACCGCCCACGAGAAGATGCTCTGGAAGAGCAGGAGCATGACCAGGCCGAAGACCGCGACGCCGACCACCGGGTGCAGCAGCGCGCGGTCGATGCGGTCGCTGCGCGAGTCGGGCTGCAAGTCACTCGCGCCGATCTGCTCGCACACGTCGTCGACCCAGGCGAAGCGCGACTCGACGTCGTCGGCGGGCGGCAGCGCGTTCGGCCGCGACCAGCGCCACGGCTCCTGCAGGATGCGGAACAGCGGGTCCATGCCGACGCCGCGGTGACCCACCACGCCGAGCACGGGGATGCCGAGCAGGTGAGACAGCTTCGCCGGCTCGAGCTTGCCGCCGCGCGCGCGCACCTCGTCGATCATGGTGAGCACGAGCGCCGTGGGGCGCCCGCGCTTCAAGAGCTCGCGCACCAGGCCGAGCCCACGCCGTAGCGTGGTCGCGTCGACCACCGCCACGATGCCGTCGAGCTCGGGCTCCCCCGCGAGCCGGCCCGCGAGCACCTTCTCGACGATCTGCTCGTCGGGTGTCTCGCCGACCACGCTGTAGGTGCCGGGCAGGTCGAGCACGCGCACCGCGCGCTCGGAGTTGCGGAGCCTGCCCTCGCGGCGCTCCACGGTGACTCCCGGGTAGTTGCCGACGCGCGCGCTCGAGCCGGTGAGCGCGTTGAAGAGTGTGGTCTTGCCGGCGTTGGGCGCGCCGACCAGCGCGACCCGCACGGGGCGATCGACGAGCTCTACGGCGGCAGTCATCGAGGAGTGACTCTGATGTCGACCATCTGCTCGGCGCGCAGGCACAGCCGGTAGCCGCGGATCTCGAGCTCGATCGGGTCGCCGAACGGCGCGCGGCGCACGATCGCGAGCTCGGTGCCGGGCACGAAGCCCAGGTCGCCCAGGCGCCTCGAAATGGCGCGCCCGGGCGGGGGCGCCACGATCCGCGCCGGCACCCCGACCGGAAGCGAGACGAGGGGAATGGCCTCGTCCGCCGACTCGTCGCTCGCGTAGCCTTGCACGCCGCGCATCGGCCGCCCCGTTCGATTTTGATAACCGATATCAATATCGGCGAAACGGCCGGGAAAATCCAGCGCGCCTAGACCGGGGCCGCCTGCACGCGGATCGGCACGGACTTGTACGCGGGCGTGCGGCTGCGCGCGGCGTAGGAGCCGACGGGCACCAGCGCGTTGGCTTCCGGGAAGTAGGTGGCCGCGCAGCCGAGCGGCAGGTCGTAGGGCAGCACGCGGAAGCCGGACAGGCTGCGCGTCTCGCCGCGCCAGTGACTCGTGAGCACGACCGCCTGGCCGGCCTCGAGCCCCGCGCGCGCGATCTCGTCGGGGTGCAGCAGCACCACGCGCCGCTGGCCGTGGATCTCGCGGTAGCGGTCGTCGTCGCCGTAGATCGTGGTGTTGAACTGGTCGTGACTGCGGATGGTCGTCATCCACAGCTGGCCCTCGGGCAGCGACGCGTCGGGCGGCTCCTGGACGGTGAAGTGCGCGCGGCCGGTCGCCGTGCGGAAGGCGCGGCGCCCGGCGTGACTCGGCAGCACGAACCCGCCGCCCTCGCGCACGCGGCGGTTCATGTCCTCGAAGCCGGGGATCACGCGCGCGATGCGCTCGCGCACCCGGTCGTAGTCGGCGGCGAGCGACGACCAGGGAATGCCTGCGTCGCCCAGCACGGCGCGCGCCAGCCCCGCCACGATCGCGGGCTCGCTGCGCAGCCCCGGCCCCGCGGGCTCGAGCCGGCCCTGCGAGCGGTGCACCGAGCGCATCGAGTCCTCGACGGTCACGAACTGGTCGACACCGTTCTGTGTATCGCGCTCGGTGCGGCCCAGCGCAGGCAGGATCAGCGCCTCGCGGCCGTGCACCAGGTGCGAGCGGTTGAGCGTGGTCGACACGTGCACGGTGAGCTCGGCGCGGCGCAGCGCCTCGTGCGTGAACGGGGTGTCGGGCGTGGCCGTGGCGAAGTTCCCGCCCAGCCCGATGAACACGCGCGCGCGGCCCGCGTGCAGCGCCTGGATCGTGGCCACCGCGTCGAGCCCGTGCTTGGCGGGCGGCTCGAAGCCGAACTCCGCGCCCAGCCGGGCCAGGAACTCGGGCGCGGGCCGCTCCCAGATGCCCATCGTGCGGTCGCCCTGCACGTTGCTGTGGCCGCGCACCGGGCACGGGCCCGCACCCGGCCGGCCGATGTTGCCGCGCAGGAGCAAGAGGTTCACGAGCTCCTGCACGTTGGCCACGCCGTGCTCGTGTTGGGTGAGTCCCATCGCCCAGCAGGCGATCACCGCCCGCGAGCGCGCATACAGCTCGGCCACCTCGCGCATGGCCGCGCGAGTCACACCGGAGTTGCGCTCGAGCTCCTCGAACGAGCGGCCCGCGAGCGCGCGGCGCCAGGCGTCGAAGCCCTGGGTGTGGGTCGCGATGAAGTCGCGGTCGAGCACCGTGCGCGGCGCGGCGTCCTCGAGCTCGAGCACGCACTTCGAGACGCCCTGCAGGAGCGCCACGTCGCCGCCCACGCGCACTTGCACGAACAGGTCCGCGAGCGCGGTGCCGAAGCCGAGCAGCCCGCGCAGCTCCTGCGGATTGGCGAAGGCGGTGACTCCCCGCTCGCGCAGCGGGTTGATGCTCACGATCGCACAGCCCCGGCGTTTGGCGGCCTGCAGCACCGTGAGCATGCGCGGGTGGTTCGAGCCGGGGTTCTGGCCCAGCACGAAGATGGCGTCGCAGAGCGCGAAGTCGTCGAGCCCGACCGTGCCCTTGCCTTCGCCGATCACTTCGGTGAGTCCCGTGCCGCTCGACTCGTGACACATGTTCGAGCAGTCGGGCAGGTTGTTGGTGCCGAACGCGCGCGCGAACAGCTGCCACAGGAAGGCGGCCTCGTTGCTGGTGCGACCCGAGGTGTAGAACACCGCCTCGTCGGGCGATTCCAGCGCGTGCAGGTGCGCGGCGATGGCGGCGAAGGCCTCGTCCCAGCCGATGGGCGCGTAGTGACTCGCGCCCGGCGCCAGCCGCATGGGCTCGGTGAGCCGGCCCTGCGCCTCGAGCCACACGTCTTCCTGCGCGGCCAGCTCGGCGACCGAGAAGCGCGCGAACAGCTCGCGCGTGACACGCGCAGGTCGCGCCTCGTGCGCGACCGCCTTCGCGCCGTTCTCGCAGAATTCGATGCGGTGGCGGGGCGTCTGCTCGGGCCAGGCGCAGCCCGGGCAGTCGAAGCCCTCGACCTGGTTCAAGCGCGAGAGCAGCGACAGCGCGCGCCCCACGCCCAGCTCGCGCACCTGCTCGAGCGTGGAGAGCAGCGCGGCGGGGCCGGCCGCGGCGGAGCGCTTGCGGCGGGGCGAGTCAGCCATTCCGGGATGCTACGATCCCGCCCCGCATGAGCCAAGCGCAGCCGCCCAAGCCCGGTCCGCTCGCCGGGGCGCTGGTCGTCGACCTGACTCGCGTGCTCGCGGGGCCGTACTGCACGCTGGTGCTCTGCGAGCTCGGCGCGCGAGTCATCAAGGTCGAGCGCCCCGGGCTCGGCGACGAGGCTCGCGAGGTCGGGCCGCACATCCGCGGCAAGTCGGCGTACTTCATGTCGCTGAACCGCGGCAAGGAGAGCATCGCGCTCGACCTCGGCGTGGCGGCCGACCGCGCGATCTTCGAGCGCCTGCTCGCGCGCGCCGACGTGGTGGCCGAGAACTACCGGCCGGGCGTGCTCGCCAAGCACGGCTTCGGCTGGGAGTCACTGCACGCGCGCTGGCCGCGGCTCGTGCTGGCGTCGATCTCGGGCTTCGGGCAGACGGGCCCCTACGCGCACCGGCCGGCGTTCGACATGGTCGTGCAGGCGATGGGCGGAGTGATGAGTCTCACGGGTCACCCGGGCGGCCCGCCCACGCGGGTGGGCACGTCGATCGGCGACATCACCGCGGGTCTGTTCGGCGCGATCGGCGTGCTGGCGGCGCTCACGGAGCGCGCGACGACCGGGCTCGGCCGGCGCGTCGACGTGGCCATGCTCGACTCACAGGTGGCGATCCTCGAGAACGCCATCGCGCGCTATGCCGCGACCGGCCAGGTGCCGGGGCCGCTGGGCGCGAGACACCCGTCGATCGCGCCGTTCGCGGCCTTCCAGACCGCGGACAAGCCGATCGTGATCGCCGCCGGCCACGATCCGGTGTACCGCAGCCTGTGCAGCGTGCTGGGCGCGCCGGAGCTCGTCGCCGACCCGCGCTTCGCGACGATCGCCGACCGCGTGAGCAACGCCGACGTGCTCGGAGCCGAGATCGAGAAGCGGCTCGCGGCGCGCAGCGCCGCGGAGTGGCTCGCGCTCCTGGAGAAGGCCCACGTGCCCTGCGGACCGATCAACGACGTGGCCGCGGTGCTCGCCGACCCGCAGGTGCGCGCACGCCACATGATCGTGACCGCCGAGGACCCGATCGCCGGGCCGCTGCAGATGCCCGGCTTCCCGGTGAAGCTCGACGGCGCGATCGAGAATGACACGCGCCCGCCGGCACCGGAGCTCGACGCCGACCGCGCCAAGATCCTTCTGGAGTTCTGCTCCTGATCGACTTCGTTCGCCTGCGGCTCACTGCGCGCGGCTGACGCCGCTTGCGCGCCTCGCTCAGGGCGGCCTTCGCTCGGCTAGACTAGAGCCCCGCGACGATCGCGATCGTCGCGATCGTGCCCGCGAGCGCGAGCGCGTAGCTCAGATACGCCGCGACCGGCGCCAGCGCGTGGCCGCCCAGGTCGAGGATCAGGTGGCGCAGGTGGTGCGCGCAGTGCCAGATCACCAGCGAGATCACGGCCGCGAGGAAGACCCGCCCGACCGGGTTTGCGGCGAGTCCGTGCACGCGCTCCCAGGCGAAGCCGTGACCGAACGCGCCGAGCGGCCCCAGGATCAAGATTCCCGCGACCAGCGCCGGCAGGAAGAACACGGCGGTGAAGCCGCCCGCGCCGAACAGGATCCACCACAGCGGCTCGAGCTTATGGATGAGCTTCACAGCAACAGCCCTCCGAAGATCGCGAACAGGATCAGCCACAGCGGGAACGAGCCGAGCAGCGGCGAGACACCGAGCACCGGCATCGGCAGCGGCGGCTTCGGAATCGGCCCGATGCGCCCGGCGGCGATCTTGCGGCCCACCCACGCGAAGCGGATCACGAAATACAACGTGAACCCCAGCACGACCGTCGACAGCGCCAGGTTGTGCGGCTTGGCCATCTCGGCGAGATACTCGTTCCACGCGGCCTCGCCCTTGCCCAGCGCGTGCAACGCCTCGAGCAGCCCCACGCAGCCCAGGCCCATGAAGACGCTCGTCGCCGCGAACAGCACGTAGTTGCGGTAGCGGTAGAACCCGACCGGGAAGCCCGCCGGCGGGCGCGCCGGCGCGGTCGGTGTCTTGGGCGCTGCGGCCGTGTGGGCGCTCACGTGAAGCTCCGCTTGGGCATGACCTTCACCCACTCCAGGAAGTCGGTGAGCTTGGCCTGCTGGATCGCCATCGCCGGGTCGACGTGCTTGGGGCAGACCTGGCTGCACTCGTTGGCGAACGAGCAGGCGTACACGCCGTCGTGTGAGTCGAGCACCGGGAAGCGCTCGGCGTTGCCCTCGTCGCGCGAGTCGAGGTTGTAGCGGTGCGCGAGCGCGATCGCGGCGGGACCGACGAACTCGGGCTCGTTCGCCAGCACCGGACACGCGGCGTAACACAGCGCGCAGTTGATGCACATGGAGAACTGCTTGAATTCCTCGAGCTGCGCCGGCGACTGGAGATACTCGCCCTGCGCGACGTCCTTCTCGATCTTGCGGATGATCCAGGGCTTCACGCTGCGGATCTTCTCGACGAAGCCGTCGAGCTCCACCACCAGGTCGCGCACGATCGGGAAGTTGGACAGCGGCTCGACGCGGATCGTGCCGTGGTAGTTGCGCACGAACGCGGCGCAGGTCAGCACGGGCCGGCCGTTCACCAGCATGCCGCAGCTGCCGCACACGCCCATGCGGCACGACCAGCGGTGGGA
>DATKAO010000024.1 GCA_035498015.1 Myxococcota bacterium | reverse complement strand
GAACGAGTTCGTCACCGGGCTGCCCTGGTCCTCGACTCCCACCGTGACCTGCTTGCCGCGTCCCGCGCCGCCGCCGTAGCCGATCTGCGGGAACAGCGGGCTGCGCGCGATCGCGGCCGAGTAGCGCGCCTGCTCGACCCGCGCAACGGCGACCTGCAGGTCGCGGTTGTTCGCGAGCGCTTCGTCGACGAGCTGCCGGAGCACCGGATCGCGGAACACGTCGAACCAGGCGCTGTCCGCGATCGAGCTGGTGTCCGCACCCGAGTCGCGGAACGCGGGGGTGACCGGCAGCTCCGGGCGCTGGTAGTCGGGGCCGACGGCACAGGCCGCGAGTCCACCCGCGAGCAGGGCACCGAGGACGCGGAGAGGCTTGCCGTTCATCCGCGCGGTTATAACACGCCGAGTTGCTAAGCTCGGGCCCGTGCCCAAGTCGCCGCGTCTGCTCGAGCGGTTCGCCAAGCTCGAATCCCGCTGGGTTGCGTATGGCCTTCTGGTGGGAGCCTGCTCGGGGCTCGCGGCAGCCGCGTTCTTCGTCGCGCTCGAGCTCGCCACTCACTACGCGTTGATCGAACTCGCGCGTGCACCGCTTCCGCCCCCGCCCCCGGGCGACGCGCTCTTCGCGAGGCCCGAGCTGCCGCTGGGTCCGCCGCGCGGCTGGCTGATCCTGTTGCTGCCCGCGCTGGGCGGGCTCGGCGCCGGCTTGCTCGTGTACTTCCTCGCGCCCGAGGCCGAGGGCACGGGCACCGACGAGCTGATCCGCGCCTTCCACCGCGCGCGCGGAGTCGTGCGGCCGCGCGCCCCATTGGTGAAGGCGCTCGCGACGATCGTCACGCTCGCGACCGGCGGCAGCGCGGGCAAGGAAGGCCCGGTCGCGCACGTCGGCGGCGGGATCGGCTCGCTGCTAGCGGGCCTGTTGCGGCTCTCCGCGCACGACCGCCGCATCCTGCTGCTGGCCGGCACCGCCGGCGGACTCGGGGCAATCTTTCGCGCGCCGCTCGGCTCGGCGATCACCGCCGTCGAGGTGATCTACCGCGAGGACTTCGAGTCCGAGGCGCTGGTGCCCGCCGTGGTCTCTTCGATCACCGCATACACCGTCTTCGTGCTCCTGCTGGGCGGCCACCGCATTTTCGGGATTCCCGAGCTCGCGGCCTTTCGTCCCATCGAGATCCCCGGCTACGTGCTGCTCGCGTTGATCTCGGCGCCGGTGGGCCGCGCGTACATCTGGACGTTCCACGCGGTGCGCCGGCGCGTCTTCGCGCGCCTTCCGCTGTGGCCGCCGCTGCGGCCGATGCTCGGCGGGCTACTGGTCGGTCTCGTCTGCGTGCTCGTGCCCGAGGCCTACGGGACCGGCTGGGGCTGGCTGCAGCGCGCGCTCGATGGAGAGCTCGTGATCTCCACGCTCGCGCTCGTTGTGGGCGCGAAGATCCTGACGACCAGTCTCACCGTCGGCTCGGGCGGTAGCGGCGGCGTGTTCGGCCCGACCCTGTTCATCGGCGGAATGCTTGGCGCACTTGTGGGCTACGGCGGCGCCGCGCTCGCGCCCGCATTCTTCCCGAACCCGGCGGCCTACGTACTGGTCGGCATGGCGAGCTTCTTCGCCGGGGTCGCCTCTGCACCGATCGGCGCGCTGCTCATGGTCGCGGAGATGAGCGGTGGATACGTGCTGCTCCCGCCGCTGATGCTCGTGTCCATTCTGGCGATCCTGCTCGCGCGCGGGAAGTCGATCTACGAGAATCAGGAGAAGGACCGCTTCAGCTCGCCGGCGCACTTCGGTGACCTCACCGTGAACCTGCTCGAGGAGATGCGCGTGGGCGACGTGTTTCGCTCCGGCGACGTGCCGACGGCGCAGCCGTCGACCCGCTTCTCCGCGCTGCGCGAGCTGGTGTTCGCGAGCGAAGGCGCGACGGTGCCGGTGGTCGACGCCTCGCGTCGGCTCGTCGGTCTGGTCACTGCCGACCAGCTGCGCCCGGTCCTCGACGAGCGCCAGCTCGACGGCTTCGTGGTGGCCGGCGACATTGCGGCCGCGCCGGTCTTCCTGCTCCCCGACGACGATCTGTACCGCGCCCACGAGCTGTTCCGCTCTTCGGGCGCGCCGCGGCTTCCCGTGATCGACCCCGCCGACGCAGACGACCCGCGCGCGGGCCCGATCGTGGGCATGATCGACTACCGCGACATGATGCGCGCTTACGAGCGCGAGCTGGCGAAGCGCCGAGAGATCTAGCCGCGGGCCCGCAACGGCTCCCGCACGGCCCGACGGCGGGCGGGCAACGCGCCGCCTCGAGCGTTGCGGAGGGTGGTTCCCCGAAGTACGCGCGGGACTTGGCGGTCACGTACACCCGGCGAGCGTGGAGACGACCGCGCGCAGCCCAGGGTCGAGGGGCGGATCGAGTTCTTCACCTAGGTGGTGCGCGAGTGAGGCTGCGCAGCATCCGGTGCGCGAGCCCGGTGTAGAGGTAGGCGAGCATCAGCGCGATTCCGTCGAAGCCCGCCGTTGGCTGGAGCCGCCGGCTCGGCAGCGCGGTCCACGCGAAGACCACGCACGCGGCGTGCAGCGCCGCGACGAACAGCGCGGGCCCGAGCCACAGCCAGCGCTCGAGCTGCCGGGCTCCATGGCGGAGCACGAAGCCGATCCCGGCGAGCGCGAACAGCCCGTAGGTCGGAAACACGAAGGGGGCGAGCTTCGCCGCGAGGAACATCACGCGGGTCGTCCAGCTCTCGGGCTGCACCACGCTGAAGCAATTCATCCAGTCCGCGTAGCAGCCGGCGGCGGCCGAGTAGCAGGCGATCGCGCCCATGAGGCCGGCTGGAAGACAGAGCGCGATCACCCAGCCCTCGGCCTCGGTCAGGCGGCGTCTCCCTCTGCGTCTCCGCATGGTCGTCGGCGGGGGAGCTTGCCAGACGGACCGCGCGGAAGGTAGTTCACGAAGTGGAACGCGCGCGGGACTTCGTAGTGATCGCTGGAACTGTCAGGCCCTAGCCGAGGGCCCCCGGATCCGCCGCGCGCAGGACCTCGAGCACCTGGGCCGGCGACTCCGCCTCGCGCAGCCGGTCCACCACGTACTCGCTGTCGAGCAGCCCGGCCACGCGTGCGAGCAGGCGCAGCTGCACGCGCGGGTCGCGCGTCGGCGTGAGCAGGATGAACAGGAGGTGCGCGCGGTCCTCGTGCCCCTGCACGGCGATGCCGGCGTCCGAGCGCGCGAAGATCAGCACGAAGTCGCGCAGCTCGTCGATGCGCGCGTGCGGCGCGGCGAGCCCGCGCGCGAGCAGCGTGGGCATGCCGCGCTCGCGCTCGACCACCGCCTCGGCGAGGCGCGCGGCGGGGAAG
>DATKAO010000023.1 GCA_035498015.1 Myxococcota bacterium | reverse complement strand
GGCGGCGAGGTCGTCTTCGAGCAGCAGAACGTCGAGGTGCCCGAGTCGTGGTCGCCGATGGCCACGAACATCGTCGCGTCGAAATACTTCCGCGGTCACCTCGGCTCGCCGTCGCGCGAGTCGAGCGTGCGCCAGCTCATCGGGCGCGTGGTCGGCACGATCCGCCGCTGGGGCCGCGAGGGAGACTACTTCGCGACCGAGGCGCAGGAGCAGATCTTCGCCGACGAGCTGACTCACCTCCTGCTCCACCAGAAGGTGTGCTTCAACTCGCCGGTGTGGTTCAACCTGGGCGTGGTCGAGCCCGACGGCAAGCTCGTGCCGCAGCAGGCGAGCGCGTGCTTCATCAACTCCGTCGAAGACACGATGACCTCGATCATGGACCTCGCGAAGACCGAGGCCATGCTGTTCAAGGGCGGCTCGGGCACGGGCACGAACCTGTCCACGATCCGCAGCTCGAAGGAGCCGCTGGCCGGCGGCGGCATGGCGAGCGGCCCGGTCTCGTTCATGCGCGGCTTCGACTCGTTCGCGGGAGTCATCCGCTCGGGCGGCAAGACGCGGCGCGCCGCGAAGATGGTCATCCTGAACGCCGACCACCCCGACATCCTCGACTTCGTGCGCTGCAAGGCCGACGAGGAGAAGAAGGCCTGGGCGCTGATCGACGCGGGCTTCGACGGGCGCTTCAACGTGCCTGGCGGGGCGTACGAGTCGATCCAGTACCAGAACGCCAATCACTCGGTGCGCGTGCCCGACGCGTTCATGAAGTCGGTCGTGAACGGCGGCGCGTGGCAGACGCGCGCGGTCACCACCGGCAAGGTCATGGACACGCTGCAGGCGCGCGACGCCATGCGCGAGATCTCGTCGGCCGCCCACGTGTGCGGTGACCCGGGCCTGCAGTACGACACCACGATCAACCGCTGGAACCCGGTCAAGAACTCGGGCCGCATCAACGCCACGAACCCGTGCAGCGAGTTCATCTTCCTCGACGACACCGCCTGCAACCTGGCGTCGTTCAACCTGCTGCACTTCGCGGACCCGAACGGCCGCTTCCTCACGGCCGACCTCGAGCAGGCGGTCGACACGATGATCCTCGCCATGGAGATCATCGTCGACTTCGCCGACTACCCGACCAAGAAGATCGCGCACAACAGTCACCTGCTGCGCCCGCTCGGGCTGGGCTACGCGAACCTGGGCGCGCTGCTCATGCTGAACGGCGTGGCCTACGACTCCGACGAGGGCCGCAACCTGTGCGGCGCGATCACGTCGCTCATGACCGGCCGGGCGTACCACCGCTCGGCGGAGATCGCGCGCCGCACCGGGCCGTTCGCGGAGTACGAGAAGAACCGCGCCCCGTTCCTCGAGGTGATCGGCCTGCACACCGAGTACGGGGACCAGGTGCCGTCGGCGGGCGTGCCCGACGACCTGCACCACGCGGCGCGCGACACCTGGCACCGTGCGCTCGAGCTCGGCCGGCGCGCCGGCTACCGCAACGCGCAGGTCACGGTGATCGCGCCGACCGGCACGATCGCGTTCATGATGGACTGCGACACCACCGGCATCGAGCCGGACATCGCGCTGGTGAAGTACAAGTCACTGGTCGGCGGCGGCATGCTGAAGATCGTGAACCGCACGGTCTCGTCCGCGCTCGAGCGCCGCGGCTACTCGCCGGCGGAGATCGCGGAGATCGTGGCCTACGTCGACGAGCACGACACGATCGAGGGCGCACCCGGGCTCAAGGACGAGCACCTGTCGATCTTCGACTGCGCGTTCACCTCGGCACACGGCACGCGCTCGATCCACTACATGGGCCACATCCGCATGATGGCGGCCGCCCAGCCGTTCCTTTCCGGCGGCATCTCGAAGACGGTGAACCTGCCCAAGGACGCCACGGTCGAGGACATCGAGCAGGCGTACATCGAGGGCTGGCGGCTGGGCTTGAAGTCGCTCGCCATCTACCGCGACGGCTCGAAGCGCACGCAGCCGCTCAACACCAAGGCCGACAAGCTGGAAGAGGTGGCGCCCGCGCTGGCGGTGGCCGAGCCGGCGCCGCGCCGGCGCAAGCTGCCCGACGTGCGCGATGCGAAGACCCACAAGTTCTCGATCGCGGGCCATGACGGCTATCTCACCGTGGGCCTGTACGAGGACGGCACGCCGGGCGAGGTGTTCCTGAAGATGTCCAAGGAGGGCTCGACCGTGTCGGGCCTGATGGACACGATCGCGGTCATGACCTCGCTCTCGCTGCAGTACGGCGTGCCGCTCAAGGCGCTGGTCGACAAGTTCAGTCACACGCGCTTCGAGCCCTCGGGCTTCACGGGCAACCCAGAGATCCCGATGGCGAAGTCGGTCACCGACTACGTCTTCCGCTGGCTCGGCCTGAACTTCCCGAGCGGCGAGTCACTGGTCGAGGATGCGCAGGACAGCTACGAGGAGGGCGCGAGCTCGGGCAGCGAGCGCGTCGTGCCGATCACCACCACCAGCAGCGTGCGCGGCGGCAGCGACCTGGAGCCCGGCCACCCGGCCATCGGCCAGGAAGACGCCCCGCCCTGCAACAACTGCGGCTCGATCATGGTGCGGGCGGGCGCCTGCTACGCCTGCCGCACGTGCGGGGAGACCGGCGGCTGCGGGTGAGGCCGGTCGTCGGCCGGGTTCACATTAAAAACCAGTAATGCTAGGCTCGAGGCGTGGCCGACACCCCCAAGGTCCGTGCTGCCACCACGTCCGAGCTCGAGCGGGCGATCGCGACGATCACGTGCGCCTTCGCGGCCGACCCGTTCACGCGCTGGGTGTGGCCCGATGCGGCGGACTTTCTCGGACACTTCCCCCTGGTGCTGCGCGAGTTCGGGGTGCACGCGGCCGCGAACGAGAGCGTCTACGTGACCGAGGACTTCGGGGGCGCGGCGCTCTGGATCCCGCCGGGCGTGCACCCCAACGAGCCGGCGCTGGTCGCGATCATCGAACGCAGCGTGCGCGGCGCCCGCAAGGACGAGTTTCTCGAGGTGTTCGGTCTCATGGGCTCGTACCACCCCGAGGATCCGCACTGGTATCTGCCCATGATCGGGGTCGATCCGTCACGGCAGAACCAGGGGAACGGCGGAGCGATCCTGCAGCACGCGCTCGCGCGCTGTGACCGCGAGGGCCTGCCCGCCTATCTCGAGTCCTCGAACCCGATGAACATCACGCTCTACCAGCGGCACGGCTTCGAGATCATGGGCGAGATCCGCGTGGCGGACTCACCGCTCATGACCCCGATGCTGCGGCCGCCTCGCTGACGCGAGTCACTTCGCGGTCGGACACGCGCCGCTCTCGTCGAACAGCTTCCCGCTCTTGAACGACAGGGTGCACGGCTCGCCGATGTCGAGCGTACCCGCGCACGAGGTGGAGAACGAGTACTTGTTCGTCGCGAGCGAGTACTTCTCCTTCTCGAAGCAGGCCATCTGGCCGACGGGGTCCTCGGTCGGATCGAGCAGCGTGTAGATGCACGCGGCGTTGGTGTTGATGTTCTCGCCCGACTCGCCGGCCGTCTGACACGACGCCTGCGAAGAGAGGTCGCACATCACCAGCGAATCGCAGCGCCGGATCACGTGCAGCTCGCGCGTGTCCGAGTCGAAGGTCAGCGCGTAGTTGGCCACGCTCGGGTCGGAGATCGTCACGCTGAGACATCGGGCGATGAGCGCGGCGTTCCCGAGCTTCAGCTTGAGGAGCTTCGAGCCGTCGCCATCGTCGTAGCACGTGAGCTTCGCGTTCACGTTGTAGTTGGCCCACGCCGAGGGAACGGCGAAAGTGAGTGCGGCGGCGAGCGCCGCCAGAGTCGCCTGCTTCATCCGAGATCCTCCTTGGCTTAGAAGTCTCTCAGAGTCGCCAGCGCCCGTCATGACCGAAGAATGACTTCTGCGCTCGCCCGCGCCTCAAGGCCGGTCGGTCAGCCCCCGATTCCCGACGAGTGACTGCACGGGCTCGGAGGGTCCTCTTGCTCGCGGCCGCGCTCGCCGTCTGCACGCCGGCGGCCGCGGAGGGGCCGGCCGATCGGCTGCTGATCTACGGTGACGGCTTCGCATTCGGCGTGCGCGAGCCCTCCGGCTGGCAGGGCTCGACGGCGGAGGCCACTCGGCTCAGCTCGAACGTGGTGTTCTATCGCCGAGGTGAGAATGCCGACGCCGCGGTCGCGCTGCTGCGCGTCCGCGTCAACGACAAGACCGACGAGGACCTCGCCGCGGACCTGCAGGCCGACATGGATCTCTACCGGAAACAGTATCCCCGGATCGAGTTCCGCGACCTCGCCGTGGTGCACCCGAGCTATCGGGTCGCGGCCAAGCTCTTCCTGCTGCCGGGTCAGTGGTACGAGTATGTCGCTTACGTGAACCCCGGCCCCGGCAGGCCCTGGATCTTCGGCGCGTCGATGAACAAGCAGCACGCCGAGGCCACGACCGAGGAGCTGGCGGCGTTCCGCAAAGTGGTCGCGAGCCTCGAGCTCCTGTGAGGCGCATCACGCCAACCATGTCGCGCGGGCTCCCGTCCCGGAGAATTCTGGATTCTGCGCCGGCCGGCGCGCGCGGAGCAGACCCGAGCGCGTTCGCCTTGGCGCGGAGCTTGCGACGCACCCGCGCATGGCAGCGCGCCGAAAGCCCGTGAATCGCTGGTCGGCCCGAGTGACTCGCGAGAGCGACGCATTGGATCTCGAGCGGGGCGTGTTCTCGCTGGACGACCCGCGCGCGATCGCGCGCTCGCTCAAGCGGTCCGCCGAGCGGAGCTCGCGCCGGAAGGCGCCTCCGCTCCGCTCGGCCTTGTCGATGCTGATCTTCTACATCAATCGCGCGGGCAAGAACCTGTCGAAGCGGCGCCGCGCCAAGCTCGAGGCTGCGAAAGTCGAGCTGCGCGCGCTGTTCCGAGACGCACCAGGGAGGGCGGTCCGATGATCCGCAAGGTGGGGAAGAGCTACCGGCTGTACTCGCGCAAGAAGAACCCGAAGACCGGCAAGCGTCGCAACCTCGGCACGTTCAAGACGCGCGCCCAGGCCGAGAAGCACGAGCGGGCGGTCCAGTTCTTCAAGCGCAGATAGGAGAGCGCATGCGCCAGACGCTGGTCACGACGCTCATGCTCTTGCTCGTACGCGAGGAGAGGCTGACGCGTCTCGTGTTCCGGCTGATCGCGGGCTACTGAGTCGCTGCGCGAGCGCCGTGGTAAGGTCGCGGCATGTGCCGCAACATCAAGACGCTGTTCAACTTCGAGCCGCCCGTCAGCGACGACGAGATTCGCGCGGCGGCGCTGCAGTTCGTGCGCAAGCTGTCGGGCTTCAACCGCCCGTCGCAGGTGAACGAGGCCGCGTTCCGGCGCGCGGTCGACCAGACCACCGACGTGGCGCGCGAGCTCCTGCACTCACTCGTGACGAGCGCCCCGCCGCGCGACCGCGAGATCGGGGCCGCACGCGCCAAACAGCGCGCCGCGGTGCGCTTCGGCCGCGCGCCGTAGCCGAGCCACCAAAATCATCCCTTCGGTGGATGTATCCAGGCGCGTTCGGAGTACCGTAGCGCCGTATGGAGACACTCCGGCCCCCAGTCGCCCAGCCACCCGTCGGCGTGGTGACGTTCCTGCTCACGGACGTCGTGGCTTCGACCCGCCTCTGGCAGAAGTCGGCGTCGGCAGGAAAGGCTCTGGCGCTGCAAGCGGACCTGATCCGGGCTGCCGTCGCCGAGCACGGCGGAGTCCTTCCGCCCGACCAGGGCGAAGGTGACTCGACGCTCTCGGTCTTCGCCCGTCCGGGCGCCGCCCTCGCGGCGGCTCTCGCGGCTCAGCGCGCGCTCCTCGCCGAGCCCTGGCCCGGCGGGGCGACGGTCACGGTGCGGATGGCCGTCCACACGGGGGAAGCCGAGCTCACGGACAGCGGGAACTACGGCGGGCTCGCCATCATCCGGGCGGCACGCCTGCGCGGCCTCGCGAAG
Organism: Myxococcota bacterium; assembly: GCA_035498015.1. NCBI lineage: Bacteria > Pseudomonadati > Myxococcota > Myxococcota bacterium. The sequence continues at coordinate 4,868 of DATKAO010000023.1, read as the reverse complement.
GGAGGCCAGGTGCTGGTCTCGAGCGCCACTGCGGCGCTCGTGGCGGATTCGCTTCCCGACTCGGCAGCGCTGGCCGAGCTCGGAAGCGCGACGCTACCCGGCTTCGAGCGACCGGAGCGGATCCACCAACTCATCCATCCCGAGCTGCCGATCCAGCCCGGACGTCTGGGCGCGCTGCAGCCGTCGGGAACGTCGGCCCTGGGGGCCTGGCCGACCCGGCTCGTCGGGCGAGAGCGCGAGCGCCACGACCTGGGCCTGCTGCTCGCGAAGGGGCGGCTGGTCACGATCACGGGCTCCGGCGGCGCCGGGAAGACCCGCCTCGCCCACGCCGTGGCGCAGGACTCCGTCGAGCTGCACCCCGACGGGGTCGTCTGGGTCGAGCTCGCGCGCGTCTCGGATGGCGCGCAGGTCGCCGCGGCGGTCGTCGCCGCCTGCGGTCTGGTCGAGACTCCGGGCGCGACCGCGGTGGACGTACTGACTCAGCGCCTGGCGAAGGCCGATCTCCTGGTCGTGCTCGACAACTGCGAGCATCTGCTCACCGCCTGCGCCGAGCTCGCCGACGCGCTGCTCCGCGCCGGCCCGGAAGTACGCGTGCTCGCGACCGCGCGCGAGCCGCTCGGCGTCGCGGGCGAGGTGATGTGGCGCATCCCCTCTCTCTCGGTCCCCGCCGAGGACGAACGCGCGCTCGAGCGCATCGCCGCGGCCGACGCCGTACAGCTGTTCGTCGAGCGCGCGCGTGCGTCGCGCCCGGACTTCGCGCTCGACCCCGCGAACGCGCCGTTCGTCGCCGGTATCTGCCGCCGGCTCGACGGCATTCCGCTCGCGCTCGAGCTCGCCGCAGCGCGGGTGCGCGCGCTCTCCGTCGACCGGCTGGCGACCGGGCTCGACGATCGCTTCCGTCTGCTCACCGGCGGCGCGCGCACGGCCGTCGCGCGCCAGCGCACGCTGCTCGCCTCGGTCGAGTGGAGCTACGACCTCCTTTCCGGCGAGGAGCAGGCCCTGTTCCGGCGCCTGGCGGTCTTCGCGGCTCCGTTCAGCCTGGAGGCCGCCGAGGCCGTGGCCGCGGGCTTCGACCTCGATCGCCTCGAAGTCTTCGACCTCTTGGCGCGGCTCGTCGACAAGAGCCTGGTCCTGCACGGCGCTGATCGCTACCGAATGCTCGAGACACTGCGTCACTTCGGCCTCGAGCGCGCCGACGACGCGGGTGAGCTCGAGCTCGTGCGCGACCGCCACCTGACCTGGTTCCGGCGCCGCTGCGCCAGCTGGGCCGTGGACCGGGAGATCTTCTGCGAGCCTGCCGCAGCCGAGATCGAGGCCGCGGCCCCCGAGCTGATCGCCGCCCTCGACTGGTCACTCGGGCGCGACCGGGCCGCCACGCTCGAGCTGCTGCAGCCGCTCGGCGCGTCCTGGCCGACGCGCTTCGCGAACGACGAGGCGCGCGCCGTCTCGAGCCGCGTCCTGCGCGGTCTCGAGGTCGGCAGCAGCGAGTGGCTCGCGGCGATGGCGCCGCTGGCGGGCCCGCTCGCGGTCGCCGGCGACCTGGCCACACTGTCCGCAGTCCGCACCGCGCTCGCGGAGCGGAGCAAAGACATCGCGCCGACCGTGCGCTGTCAGCTCGAGATCGCACTCTCGTTCCTGCGCACGTTCCAGGCCTTCGACGAAGGCATTGCGGGGCTGCTGCGAGCCATCGACGACGCACGCTCGATCGGAAATCGAGCGCTCGAGGTGCTGGCCACGAATCACTTGGCGATGATGAGCAACCTCTCCGATGTGCATGCCGCGCGGCGCCTCGCGGACTGGCTCGACCGACAGCTGCCCGCCGACGCCACGCTGCGTTCGAACCTTCGCTTCGTGAGGGCCGGCATCGCGCTCAACGAAGGCGACCTCGCCGGCGCGCGCACCACCATCTCGCACACTCACCAAGGTTCGTTGCCCATGGTGGTCTCGATTGCGCTGGCGACGGGCGATCGCAGCTTGCTGCGCGATACGCTCGCGGTGCTGGACCACTTAGGGTCGCTCGGGCTGCTCGAGGGCATCCGCGATCTGCTTCTGGGTGTGGCGGCCGTCGTGGACGGCGACCTCGAGACCGCGCGCGGTCACTTGAGGAGCGCCGCGCGCATGCCGGGCGTCAGCCGGTGGATCGCGCGCGTGTCGCTGGCGCGCACGGCGCGCGCGCTCGGCGACGACGCCGAGTCCGAGGCCTCGTGGCTCGAGGTCGAGCGCGAGTCAGCGGGCACGGGAATGAACCAAACGCTCACCGCCCTGGACCTCTGGCGCGCGGCCCGGGCTCGCCGGCACGATGCAGCCGGAGCCGAGGGCGCCGCGCATGCCGGGCTCGCGCGGGCGCTCCGGTGCGGCTTCGTCCTGCAACAGGTCGACGCGCTCGAGATACTCGCCCTGATCCAGGGCGACACCGAGCGACTGGCCGAAGCCGGGCGCCTGGTCGGCGCAGCCGACGCCTTCCGCGCTCGCTCCGGATACAAGCAGCTGTATCCGACGCCCGAGCTCGACGAGCTGCGCCGCCGGGTCGATGCCGAGGCCATGGCCGAGGGAGCGCGCCTCTCACTGCCAGAGGCCGTCGAGTACGCGCGCCGCGGACGCGGTGGGCGCAGCCGGCCGGACCACGGCTGGGAGAGTCTCACGCCCACCGAGTCACGCGTGGTCGAGCTCGTCGCAGAGGGTCTTCCCAACAAGGAGATCGCGGCGAAGCTGTTCGTGAGTCTCGCCACGGTGAAGACTCACCTCGCGCACGTCTACACCAAGCTCGACGTGCGCGGCCGCACCGAGCTCGCTGCCCGGGCCACGCGGCTGCAGGCTTCCTAGCAGGTGGTCGCGGGGGCCGCGGCTCAGGAGTGACCGGCCGGAGAGAGCGCCGTTTGGGCTAAGATGGCCGGCGTGACCCTTTGGCGCGATCTCGATGGACTGCGCCAGCTGTAAACGGGCGAACCGCGCCGGGGCGCGTTTCTGCAGCAGCTGCGGCAGTCCGCTCGGCCTGCGCTGCGCCGCGTGCGGCGTGGCGTGCGAGGCCGGTGCGCAGTTCTGCGACGGGTGCGGCGCGGCGCTTGCTCGCCCCGCGAGCCTCGAGGCTGACGGGGCTCGGAAGGTGGTCACGATCCTGTTCGCGGACCTGGTCGGCTCGACCTCGCTGCAGGAGCGACTCGACGCGGAGTCCACACGGCGCGTGATGGAGCGCTACTACGCCGCGATGCGAGCGCCGGTCGAGGCGCACCGGGGCACGGTCGTTCAGCTGCTCGGCGACGGAGTCATGTGCGCTTTCGGCGTGCCCCACGTCGCCGAGGACGACGCGATCCGCGCGGTGCGCGCGGCGGTCGCCATGCAGGAGGCCTTCCGCGAGTTCGCGCGCGAGGAAGGCGCGGTGGTGGGCAGCCTCGGCCTGCGCATCGCCGTGAACACGGGCGAGGTCGTGGTGAGCGACGAGCGGCCGCAGGGCATCGGTGACCCGCTGAACGTCGCCGGGCGCCTGCAGCAGGAGGCGCGCGAAGGCGACGTGCTCGTAGGCGAGGCGACGCGGCGCCTGGTCGGCGAGCAAGTCACGCTCGAGCACTTCGGCACCTTCGCGCTGCGGGGCCGAGCGGAGCCGGTGCCCGCGTACCGCGTCGTGTCACTGGAGCGCCCCGTGGGTGCGCCCGCGATCGCGTTCGTGGGCCGCGAGGACGAGCTGCGGCGACTCAGTGCGATCTACGACTCTGCCGTCGCCGCTCCCGCCGCCCGGCTGGCCACCATCCTCGGCTCGCCAGGCCTGGGCAAGTCGCGCCTGCTCGACGAGCTCGCGCGCCGTCTGGGCGGCCGCGCGACGGTGTTGACCGCGCGCTGTGACTCCTCAGGTGGGGCGACCTTCGCGCCCCTCGCCGGTGCGATCCGTGCGCTACTGCCCGGCGATGGCACCGCGGTGGCCGAGGCGCTGCCCCCCGATGAGCCCGAGCGGGCGCGGATCGCCGCGGGGGTCGCGGCGCTGCTTGCCGGCACACCGGCGTCGACCGAGGAGACGTTCTTCGTGGTGCGGCGCTTTCTGGCAGCGCTGGCGGCGGCGCGGCCGGTGGTGCTCGCGATCGACGACGTGCAGTGGGCCGAGCCGCTCCTGCTCGACCTGACCGAGCACCTGGTGCAGTGGAGCAGCGGCGTGCCGCTGCTCGTGCTGGTCGCGGCGCGACCCGAGCTGCGAGACACACGCTCGTCACTGACCACGTCCGGGGGCCTGGTGAGGGACGTCGTGACGCTGGGCGGCCTGGACGCGGGAGCCGCGGCGCGGCTCGCCGCCAACGTCGTCGGCGCGGAGGAGCTGCCAGCCGCGGTCGCGGGACGCGTGCTGACCACGAGCGAGGGCAACCCGCTCTTCGTCGGCGAGCTCGTGCGCATGCTGGTCCACGACGGCGCCCTGAAGCGTGACGGCGACCGCTGGACGACGGGCGTCGCGCTGGCCGACGTCGAGATGCCGCCCACGATCCACGCGCTGCTCGCCGCGCGCATCGAGCGGCTCCGGCCCGAGGAGCGCACGGTGCTCGAGCGCGCGGCTGTCGTCGGGAGACACTTCTCGCGCGCGGCGGTGTCGGCGCTGCTGCCGCGCGAGCTCGGCGATCTCGACGCGCGCCTCGAGTCGCTCCGGCGCAGCGAGCTGATCGAGCCCGACACCGGCTGGTTCCTCGGTGAGCCCGCACTGCGTTTCCACCACGCGCTGATTCGCGACGCCGCGTATCGGCGCGTGCTGCGCGGCACGCGCGCGGACCTGCACGGCCGCTTCGCCGACTGGATCGCGAGCCGGATCGGCGAGAGCGTCGAGCACGACGAGACCATCGGCTGGCACCTCGAGCAGGCGCACCAGCACCTGCGCGAGCTCGGCCCGATCGACG
>DATKAO010000022.1 GCA_035498015.1 Myxococcota bacterium | reverse complement strand
GAGTCACCACCTGGTCTGGATCGTCGACCGCGAGCAGCCCCACCGGCACGACAGCCACGACCTGTTCGTGGTCATGCTGCGCGGCTCGGGCACCATGCGCATCGGCAGCGAGACCCGGCCCATCGCACCGGGCTCGATCCTCTACGTGCCGCGCGGGACGGTGCACGCCTTCACCAACCAATCGGGCGCGCCCGCGGCGTCGTACGCCATCTACTTCCCGCCTTTCGACGGCAAGGATCGCGTGCCGGTGGAGTGAGTCTGTTCGCCACAGGCGACGAACGCCGGGCGCAGCCGTACCTTAGGGATCATGGCGACGATGCGGGCTGCGGTTTTCGTGGAGAAGGGCCACATCGAGTTGCGCGAGGTTCGACGCCCGGAGCCGGGGCTCGGCGAAGCGCTCCTCAAGCTGTCGCTGACGACGATCTGCGGCACTGACGTGCACATCTTGAAGGGTGAATACCCGGTGCGGCCGGGGCTCGTGGTCGGCCACGAGCCCGTCGGACGGATCGAAGCGCTGGGTCCGGGAGTCGCCGGTTTCGAGCGGGGCGATCGCGTGATCGTGGGCGCGATCACCCCCTGCGGGCAGTGCCGCGCCTGCCTCTCGGGCGACGGCGCGCAGTGCAGTCATGGCGGCGAGCGCTTCGAGTCGCTCGGGGGCTGGCGCTTCGGAAACACGATCGACGGCTGTCAGGCGGACTACGTGGTCGTGCCGAACGCGCAGGCGAACCTGGCTCGCATTCCCGAGTCACTCGCCGACGAGGACGTGCTGCTCTGCCCCGACATCATGTCCACCGGCTTCTCGGCCGTAGAACGGGGGCGGGTCCGCATCGGTGACGCGGTCGCCGTGTTCGCGCAGGGCCCGATCGGCCTGTGCGCGACCGCGGGCGCGCGCCTCGCCGGTGCCGCGCTGGTGATCGGCATCGACTCCGTGCCCGCGCGCCTCGCGCAGGCCAAGCGCATGGGAGCCGATGTCGTGCTCGATTTCCGCCAGCAAGACGTGGTGGCGGAGATCCGGCGACTCACGGGCGGCGGCGTCGACGTCGCGATCGAAGCGCTCGGTCAGCAAGAGACGTTCGAGAACTGCCTGCGCGCCGTGCGGCCGGGCGGCGTGGTGTCCAGCCTGGGCGTCTACTCGGGTCACCTCCAGGTCCCACTCGACGCCTTCGCCGCCGGGCTCGGCGACCACACGATCGTGACCACACTCTGCCCTGGCGGCAAAGAGCGCATGCGGCGGCTCATGAGCGTCGTCGCCGCGGGCCGGGCGCCGTTCCGGGAGCTCGTGACTCACTCGTTCCGGCTCGCCGAGATCGAGGCCGCTTATGAGCTCTTCGGACACCAGCGCGACGGGGTGATGAAGGTCGCGATCCGGCCTTGACGGCGCTCACTCCAGGAACGGGCGCACCTCGTTCGAGCCTGCGATGAAGCGGCCGCGCTCGGCCCACTCCAGCGCCTCGGCGAGCGAGCCGGCCTCGATCACGTAGATCCCGCCGAGGATCTCCTTGGTCTCGGCGAACGGCCCGTCGCAGACGCGCGAGCGGCCCGCGGCGTCGCGCCGCACGGTCCGCGCGCTGGCGGCGCCGTCGAGTCGCCCGGACCAGACGTACTTGCCTTCGCGCTCGAGCGCGGCTCGGAACTCCCCGTGCTTGCGGAACACGTCGGCCTGCTCCGCCGGCGTCAGCCGCTCCCAGGCACCCGCGCCGTCCGTCATCAGGATCGCGTACTTCACGTCGCCACCTCCATCCTACGACGCGCGAGCCTGCCGCAGCGCGACGTCTCACACCGGCCGGATACCCCGTTTCTTCGCCGGCAGCGGGTCCTCGGGGCGCGCGCGGTAGAGCGCGAAGCGGCGGATCAGCTCGTCGCGGAGCCTCTCGGGCGGAACGATGTCGTCGATCACGAGCTCGGAGCCGAGCAGCTCGAGCTCGATGTCGGCGCGGTACTCCTCGCGCAGCTTCTCCACGAGCTGGGCGCGCTCGGCCTCGGGCGTGGCCTGGATGCGGTTGTAGAAGACCGCGTTCACGGCGGCGTCGGGTCCCATGACGGCGATCTGAGCGCCGGGGAGCGCGAGACAGGCGTCGGGCGCGAAGCCGGGGCCGCACATGGCGTACAGACCCGCACCGTAGGCCTTGCGCACGATCACGCTGATGCGCGGCACCGTGGCCTCGGAGACCGAGCTGATCATCTTCGCGCCCGCGCGGATGATGCCCTCGCGTTCGACCTTCTTGCCGATCATGAAGCCGGGCACGTCGGCGAGATACAGAAGAGGCACGCCGAACGCGTCGCACATCTGGATGAAGCGCGCGGCCTTGTCGGCGGAGTCGACGAACAGCACCCCGCCCTTCCACTTGGGCTGGTTGGCGATGACTCCGAGCGGCTTGCCGTCCAGCCGCGCGAAGCCGGTCACGACCTCGCGCGCGAACAGCTTCTTGAGCTCGAAGAACGAGCCGGCGTCGACCACGCGCTCGATCACCTCGAAGATGTCGAAGGCCTTGTTCTCGTCGCGCGGGATCGCGGCTTCGAGCTCGGCGACCGGCTTCGCGGGCGGCGCGCCCGCGCGCTCGGGCAGTGACTGGCCGCACGAGGACGGCAGATAGGAGAGATACGCGCGCGCGCCCTCGAGCGCCTCGTGCTCGGTCTTGCACAAGACGTCGCCGCAGCCCGACACCGAGCAGTGCATGCGCGCGCCGCCCATCTCCTCGAGCGTGGTCTTCTCGCCGATCACCATCTCGGCCATGCGCGGCGAGCCGAGATACATCGACGCCGTGCCCTCGACCATGAACACGAGATCGCAGAACGCGGGGATGTACGCCCCGCCGGCGGCCGATGGCCCGAACAGGCAGCACACCTGCGGGATGAAGCCCGACAGGCGCACCTGGTTGAAGAAGATGCGCCCGGCGCCGCGCCGGCCCGGGAACATCTCGATCTGGTCGGTGATGCGCGCGCCCGCGGAGTCCACGAGATACACCAGCGGCGCGCGCAGCCGCTCGGCGGTCTCCTGGATGCGCAGGATCTTCTCGACCGTGCGCTTGCCCCACGAGCCCGCCTTCACGGTCGAGTCGTTCGCCATCACGCACACGGGCCGACCGTCGATGCGGCCGGTGCCGGTCACCACGCCGTCGGCGGGCAGGTCGGCTTCCTTGGCGTTCGCGAAGACCGCATCCTCGACGAACGAGTCACTGTCGAACAGCCGCGCGATGCGCGCGCGCGCGAAGAGCTTCCCCTCCGCGGCGAGCTTCTCGTGCGAAGCGGGCGAGCCACCCTTGCGGATGCGCTCGAGCTTGCCCCGTACCTGTTGCCCGTCCACGGAGCTAGTAGGTATAGAACCCGCGCTTGGTCTTCACGCCCAGGTGGCCGGCCTCGACGCGCTTGGTGATCTCGAGGCAGGGCTTGTGGTGCGCCTGGCCGAACTCGCGGTGGAGCGAGTCGAGGATCGCCCAGACGATGTCGAGCCCGACCAGATCGGCCAGCGCCAGCGGGCCCATCGGGTGGTTGCAGCCGAGCTTCATGCACTCGTCGATCGACTTGGCGTCGGCGACGCCCTGCTGCAGCGCCGTGGCGGCCTCGTTGATCATCGGCATGACCACGCGGTTCACCACGAACCCGGGCATGTCGCGCACCGGGATCGGCACCTTGTCGAGCTTGGTCGCAAGGTCGGTGACTGCCGCGGCCGTGGCGTCGGACGTCTCCAGCCCGCGCACCACCTCCACCAGCTTCATGGCCGGCACCGGGTTGAAGAAGTGCAGGCCCACGAAGTTCGCGGGCCGGCCCGAGAGCGCCGACAGCGCGGTGACCGAGAGCGACGACGTGTTCGTGGCGAAGATCGTCTCCGCGCCGCAGATGCCGTGCAGCCGCTCGTAGAGCTCGCGCTTGACGTCGACCTCTTCCGGCACGGCCTCGATCAGGATGTCGGCCGTCTTCACGTCTTCCAGCGCGGACACGCCGCGCACGCGCGCCAGCGCCGCGTCGTGGTCGGCCTGGGTGATCTTCTCGCGCTGCAGGAGCCGCCCGAAGCCCTTCTTCAGCGCGCCGACGCCCTTCTCGACCGAAGCCGGCTTGCGGTTCCAGAGCAGGACCGAGTAACCCGACTGGGCCGCGATCTGCGCGATGCCCGCGCCCATCGTGCCCGTGCCGAGGATGCCGAGAGTCTTCATCAGACGAGCTCCACGCCGAGCGCCACCGCCTCGCCGCCGCCGATGCACAGCGTGGCGATGCCGCGCTTCTTGCCGCGGTCCTTGAGCGCGTGGAGCAGGGTCACGAGCACGCGCGCGCCCGAGCAGCCGATCGGGTGGCCGAGCGACACGGCGCCGCCGTGCACGTTCACGGTCTCGGGGTCGAGCCCGTGCTCCTTCATCGCGGCCATGGTCACGCCGGAGAACGCCTCGTTGATCTCGTACAGATCCCAGTCACGCGGCTTGGTCTGGGTGCGTTCGTAGAGCTTCGCCAGCGCGTGCACCGGCGCGATCGTGAACCACTCCGGCTCCACGGCCGCGCTCGCGTCGGCCACGATCCTGGCCAGCACCGGCAGCTTCAGCTCCGCAGCGCGCGCGCCGCTCGCGATCACGAGCGCCGCGGCGCCGTCGTTGATCGACGACGCGTTCGCGGCGGTCACGGTGCCGTCCTTGTTGAAGGCCGGGCGCAGCGTCGAGAACTTCGCCGGGTCACCGCGCGTCGGCTCCTCGTCCTGGTCGACCACGACCGCGCCTTTCTTGCTGGCGATCTCGACCGGCACGATCTCGGCCTTGAACTTGCCGCTGGCCTGCGCCGCGCGCGCGCGCCGGTACGACTCGGCCGCGAACTTGTCCTGGTCCTCGCGGGTGAAGCCGTACTTGGCCGCGACCATGTCGCCGCAGTTGCCCATGTGCATGTTCTTGTACGGGTCCCACAGGCCGTCGTGGATCATGGTGTCGATGATCTGGCCGTTGCCCATGCGGTAGCCGCTGCGCGCCTGGGGCAGCACGTACGGCGCGTTGGTCATGCTCTCCATGCCGCCCGCGATCACGACCGACGCGTCGCCGATCAGGATGTCGCGGCGCGCGAACATCACGGCCTGCAGACCCGAGCCGCAGACCTTGTTCACGGTGACTGCGCCCACGCTCACCGGCAGCCCCGCCTTGATCACCGCCTGGCGCGCCGGCGCCTGGCCCATGCCGGCCGGCAGCACGTTGCCGATGAAGGCGCGCTCGACCTTGGCGCCATCGACGCCCGCGCGCTTCACGGCTTCCTTCACCGCGATCGCGCCCAGCTCGGCGGCAGACAGTCCCGAGAGCGCGCCCTGGAAGGCGCCGATCGGCGTTCGGCAGGCGCTCGAAATCACTACGTCCGTCATGGCTTGGGTTCCCTCCGGCAGGGGTGAGGCGTTTTCGATGGTTGACCGTGGGCTGGAGGGTCCGGGAGGTGGCGCTCGGGTGGCGCTGGCCCGCGGACCCCGAACGGGCAGGATGCGCACGGTACACGATGATTCCGCACTGCGTCAATCAGGAATATTCAACTCCCTCGCGTGTTTAGGCGAGATGTTTTTCCCCCGAGAGGGCGGCCAGCGCGGCGCTGGCGGCGGCCTGCTCGGCGGCGCGCTTGGACCCGCCCGAGCCGGCTCCGATCAGGGTCTGGCCGGCCCGGACCTCGACCGCGAACTGGCGCGCGTGGGCCGGACCCTCGGAGGCCACGGTCGTGTAGCGCGGGGGCTCGCGGCCCTGGGCCTGCAGGAGCTCCTGGAGCGCGCTCTTGGGGTCGCGGGCGCGGCGGGCGCCGGGGTGGAGCAAGGCTTCCAGCTCGCGCCCGATGAAGGCCCGGGCGACCTCGAGCCCGCCATCGAGATAGAGCGCGCCGATCACGGCCTCGAGCGCGTTGGCCAGGATCGAGTCCTTGGTGCGGCCGCCCTGACGCCGTGCGCCACGGCCCAGGCGGATCCACTGGTCCAGCCGCAGCGCGCGAGCGCGCTCGGCCAGCGCCGCCTGATTCACGGCGCCCGCGCGCATGTGCGTGAGCTCGCCTTCGTCGGCCTGGGGCCTCCCGGCCATGAGCCGCTCGGCGACCACCAGGCCCAGCACCGCGTCGCCCAGGAACTCGAGCCGCTCGTTGCCGGCGTCGCGGTCGCCGGCCTCGTTGGCGCGCGAGGCGTGAGTCAGGGCCTGCTCGAGCAGCTCCGGGCGCGCGAAGGCGTGGCCGAGGCGGTCGGCGAGCGCAGCCAGGTCGGCCGCGGGCGCGAGCTCATCCGGCGGCAGCGATCCACCCTCCGCCGAGCACGCGCTCGTCGGCCGCGTCGTACAGCACGGCCGCCTGACCCGGCGCGGGCGCCCACACGGGCTCGTCGAAGCGCAGCGCGGCGCGGCCACCCGGCTCGGGCGCGACGCGCGCCGACACCGTCTTGTGTCGGTAGCGCACGGCCGCGCGCACCGGGCCCTCGGGCGGCGCGCCGGACAGCCAGCTGGCGTTCTCGATGCGCGCCTGGCGCGACCAGAGCTCCGCCTCGCGCGCGACCACGAGCGTGTTCTCGGCGGCGCGCACCTCGGCCACGTACCACGGGCCGCCGCCCAGGCCGAGCCCGCGGCGCTGGCCGGGAGTGAAGCCCGCCGCGCCGTCGTGCTCGCCGAGCACGGCCCCGTCGCGCGTCGCGATCGGGCCGGGCGCGCGAGTGACTCCCGCGCCCAGCCGGCCCAGCGCGCCGCGCACGTCGCCGTCGGGCACGAAGCAGATGCCCTGGCTCTCGGGCTTCTCCGCGGTGGCCAGGCCGAGCTCGCGCGCGAGCTCGCGGACCTCGTGCTTCTCGAGCTCGCCGAGCGGGAACGCGATGCGCTCGAGCGCGGCGCGCGGCACGTCGAACAGGAAGTAGGTCTGGTCCTTGGCGCGGTCGCGCGGGCGGAACAGCGCGGGGCCGCCGTCGTCCGCCGGAGCGATGCGCGCGTAGTGACCCGTGGCGACGCCAGCGGCGCCCAGCGCGTCTGCGCGCCGCAGCAAGAGGTCGAACTTCAACACGCGGTTGCAGGCCACGCACGGAATCGGCGTGCGGCCGGCCGCGTATTCGGCCACGAACGGCTCCACGACCTCTGCGCGGAAGCGCTCGCGGTAGTTCGCGGTGTAGTGGCGGATGCCGAGCGCGCGCGCGACCTCGCGCGCGTCGTCGGCGTCGGGCAGCCCGCAGCAGCGCTTGCCCGCGATCGGCAGTGACTCGTCGCGCGTGCCCTGGCCGAGGTCCATGGTGACTCCCACGACCTCGTGACCCGCGCGCGCCAGGAGCGCCGCGGCGACCGACGAGTCCACGCCGCCGCTCATCGCGACCAGCCAGCGGGTCACGCGGCCCTCGCGCGCCGCACGCGGGCGACGATCTCGGGCAGCACGGCCAGCACGGCGGCGATCTCGGCCGGCGTGGTGCCGGGCCCCAGGCTGAAGCGCAGCGCGGCGCGCGCGAGCTCGGCCGGCACGCCCATGGCGAGCAGCACCGGCGACGGCTCGGTCGAGCCCGAGTGACACGCGGCGCCGGTCGAGACCGCGATGCCCTCCAGGTCGAGCGCCTCGACCAGCGCCTCGCCCGA
>DATKAO010000021.1 GCA_035498015.1 Myxococcota bacterium | reverse complement strand
CTTCGAGACCGTGCAGCTGGAAGACGGGTCACTCCCGCTGCTCGTGCCCATGAGCGAGGTCGCGGGGCGGCTCGCGGTGCAGCTCGGCGCGCACTATCTGCAGGGCGATCAAGGCGGCCGCGGCGTGCTGCTCGGCGGCGTACCCGGCGTGCCCCGCGGGCGCGTCGCGGTGATCGGCGCCGGCATCGTCGGCACCGCCGCGGTGCGCATGGCCGTGGGTCTGGGCGCGGAGGTGTCGGTGCTCGACATCGACCAGCGGCGGCTCTCGCACCTGTACGACATCTACCACGGCGGCATCTCGACCTTGTACTCGAACGTCGTGAATCTCGAGCAGTCGGTGCTCGAGGCCGACATCGTGATCGGCGCGGTGCTGATCGCCGGCGCGCGCGCCCCGATCCTGGTCACGCGCGACCTGGTGTCGCAGATGAAGCACGGCTCGGTGATCGTCGACGTCGCGGTCGACCAGGGCGGCTGCGTGGAGACCATCCGGCCCACGAGTCACTCGAACCCGACGTACGTGGTCGACGGCGTGATCCACTACGGAGTCACGAACATGCCCGGCGCGGTGCCGCGCACGTCGACCTTGGCGCTCAACAACGCCACGTTCCCCTACCTGATGGAGCTGTGCCGGCGCGGCACGGTCGGAGCGCTGATGGCCAACCCCGCGCTGGCGCGCGGCGTGAACTGCTACCGCGGTCACGTGACCCAGAAGGGCGTGGCCGACGCGTTGGGCGTGCCGGTGGCGATCGCACCCTGGCAGAGCGCGCCGGAGCATGGGTAGGGTGCCCATGCGATCACAGGTCTGGAGCGCGCAGGCGAACGTAGTCAGTCCGTGATACGCGTGCGGCGCGCGGCCTCGAGCAGCGCGCGCAGCGTCTGGCCGTCGACCGGGAAGGTCGCGTAGCCGAACTCGAGGCGCAGCGACTCGGCCAGCGCCGGGTTCGGCTCGCGACGGATCGCGTCGCGCGCGCGGCGTGCGAGCGGCCCGAGCAGCGCGGCCACGTCGCCCTCGGGCTCGGGCACCAGGATCAGGAACGTGTCCGGCGCCGTTCGGCCGATCACGTCGAACTCGCGCAGGCCGGCGCGCAGCTCCTGCGCGAGCGACAGCGCGACGCGCTCGCCCTCCCCGGGCTCTGGCGCCGCCAGCAGCTCTGCCAGGCCATCGACCCGGAAGCGCACCACCGCGAGCCCCCGGCCGGCGCGGCTCGAGCGCGCGATCTCCTCCTCGATGCGCTCGCCCACGTGCGTGGCGTTGGGCAGGCCCGTGAGCTCGTCGAAGCGGCGCTGGTGGCGCATGCGCTCGCGCTCGCCGACCTGCTCGAGCGCCTGCTGCACGTGCTCGGCGTAGCGCCCGAGCAGCGCCTGGTCCTGTGCCGAGAACGACTCACTGGTGAGCGCGTCGCGGCTCACCTTGCCCAGGAGTGACAGCGAGCCCACGATCCGCCCGTCGCGGCGCAACGGCCAGGACAGCGCGGAGACCACGTCCGCGCCCTGACCCAGCTCGGGGTCCTTGGTCAGGTCGATCACGCGCACCGGCTTCTGCTGGGAGAGCGCGCGGATCGACAGCGTCTTCTCGAGCTCGAGCAGGCGCGCCTGCGCCTCGGCGTCGGCCGAGCCGAAATACGAGCGGATCTGGAAGCGGCCGGTCGCGGGGTCCTGCAGGCGCAGCACCGCGTGCTCGGCCTCGAAGATCATCGCCGCCGAGGAAGTCACCGAGCGGTGGAGCTGCGCCGAGTCACCCGCCGAGCCGAGCCGGGCCGCGAGCTCGGTGATGGCCGCGGTCTTGGTCGCCTCGCGCTCCATGTGCAGCGTGCGCAGCGTGTCGGCGAGCTCGCTCGCCAGCGCGTCGGCCACCGCCGAGATGCGCTCGTTCAGGAGCTCGGGCGAGCCGCCCGGCAGCATGCCCTCGAACGACAAGAGCCCGAGGGTCTCGCCCTTGGCCACCAGCGGCAGCACCGCGAAGCACGCGCAGCCGCCCGCCACGTTCTGCGACAACACGATCGGCTCCTTCTGGCGCGCGACCCAGCCGTGCAGCCCGTCGGTCGGCTGGATGCGGAAGGGGGCGGCCAGCGGGTCGATCGCGGTCGACGAGCCGCGCAGGACGAGTGACCCGAGCTCGGCGTCGATCAGGAACACGTGCGCGACGCCGCCGGCCAGATCGGCCGCCACGGCGCGGCAGACTTCGGACAGCCGGCGGTGCAGCGGCTCGGCCTGCGCCATGACGTCGCGCACCAGGCCCTGCGCGCGCAGCCGCTCCGAGTCGCGCAAGAGCCGGTGGTATTCCTCTGCGCGCGTGATGATCTTGGCGTCGATCGCGGCCAGACGAGTCACGAACTCGAGGTCTTCGTCCGAGAACGCGCCGCGGCGCAGGCTGTGCGAGAGATTCAGCACGCCCAGCGCGCGGTCGCCGTGAATCAGCGGCGCCGAGATCGCGGACTCCACGTCGCTGCGCTCGCGCGCGATCTCGTAGCGGCGCTGGTCGGCCTTGCCGGAGAGCAGGATCGGGCGCTTCTCGGCGAACGCGCGCCCGGCGATGCCCTCGCCGGGGCGGATGCGGATCTTGGGAATCACTTCCTTCTCGATGCCGAGCGCGACCTCGACGCGCAGCGCGCCTGCCGCGGGGTCCCACAGCATGACCGAGCCGCGGTCGGCGCCGGTCGAGCCCACGGCGATCTGCAGGATGCGGTTCAAGAGACCGCGCCGGTCGACCGTGAGGTTGTACGACTCGAGGATCTCGCCCAGCGCCTGCAACAGGTCCGGCTTGCGCGCGGCGTCGACCGGGCCGAAGGCGTAGAGCAGCTTCGCGATCAGCGGCGTCGTGACTTGGATGCCGCGGTCGGGCGCCTCGGAGAGCACGGGCCGGAGCGCCGGCGGCGCGTCCGCGTCGATCAACGCCACCAGGCCCGGCGTGCGCAGCACGGTCTGCGCATCGGTCGACACGAGTGAGTAGGAGCGCACGGCGTACTTCGGGTCGACCCTGACCAGCCCGCGGCGCGCGGCGTCGGCGTCGTCGGTCAACACCGCGCACAGCTCGACGTCGGGGTTGGCCTCGAGCAGCGGAATCAGTCCGAGCCCCTCGTCCGAGTAGCCGACGATGGCCAGCCGCTTGCGCACGGCGACTCCTAGACTGAGTCGATCGCGACGCGGACCGCGATCTCCACGCGGCGGCCGCTCGCCTCGTCGACGAGGCGCACGGGGATCACGATCTCCGAGCCGCCGCCCTCGACGGGTCCGGCGCTCTCGATCGAGAAGCCCTTCTCGGGCGCCGCGGCGCGCCGGCCCGGGGCGACGCGCGCCGTGAGCGCACCGGTGCCCGTGGGCGGCTCGAGCGGATCGACCGACTCGATCACCCGCGCCTTCGCAGGCGTGTTGCGGGTCTGGGACACTTCGTCGAGCGCCTTGCGCAGCTCGGCCAGCACCAGCTTCGACAGCGTGGTCAGCGTCTGCAGCACGCCCGTGCCGTCACTCGCCACGGCCTCGAAGCACGCGCCCTTCAAGCCCAGCTTGCGGTGCAGCCGCTCGACGGCGTTCTCGTCGACCTGGTCGCGCCGGTTGTACTGCAGGACCAGCGGCACGTCTTCGATCTTGCGCCCTTGGGCGGTCAGATGCTGGCGGAGCTCGGCCGCCGACGCGAGCGTCGCATCGTGTCTCTCGGGCCGGAGGTCCGCCACGAACACGATCCCGTCCACGTCCTTCAGCAGCTCGCGGCGGATCGCCGCGGCCGAGGTCGCGCCCGGCACGGTCGTGATCTGGATCGAGGTCTTGTAGCCGCGCACCGCGCCGAGTGACACGGGCAGCACGTCGTAGGTCGACGTCCCGTCGCGCGCGGTCTGTCGCTTCAGCTCGCCGCGGTGCTCGCGCTTGAGCTTGCGCTGGATGAACTGCAGGTTCGCGCTCTTCCCGGCGCCGGTGGGCCCGAAGTAGACCACTTTGCCGTGGATCTCGTGCGCTTCGCGATCGGCCGTTCCCATCTACTTTCCCTTGCGGGCGAGGATGCGGCGCGCCTGAGTGGAGATCGGCCCCGGCACGTCGCGGCTGCGCATGATCGCGCCCAAGTCTCGATCGGTGAGGAAGTTTAGGAACTTGATGGCCGTGCCCGGCGGACACTTGGGGTTCATGACCAGCCCGAGCTTCACCGGGTAGTTCCGCGTCCACTGGCGGTTGTTGGAGATGATGCGGATGACTTCGTCCGAGAGCTGGCGGGAACGAGCGAAGGTCTCGACCTCGCTGTCGGAGATCTTCGGATTCCGGATCGCGGCCGCGGCGACGAGCTTGTTCCGGTCGCGCACGAGCAGTGAGCGCGCGTCGGTGTTGCCCAGGCGCGCCAGCTTCATCTTCTCCATGATCGACATCTTGCCGACGCGCGCCATGATGTTGCGGCTGCGCTCGTCCTTCTCGTCGTCGTCGAGCTCCTTCTCGCTCTCGTCGATGAGCTCGGCGTCCAGGTCACTCGCGTCGCTGAGGTCGACCGGCGGCGGGGCAGCGGGGTCGGGGTCGGGCGGCGGCGGGACCGGGACCTCTTCCGGCTTGGTGGTCGGCGGCTCGGCCTCCTCGTGCTCCCCGCGTT
Source organism: Myxococcota bacterium (assembly GCA_035498015.1). NCBI lineage: Bacteria > Pseudomonadati > Myxococcota > Myxococcota bacterium. Next base: position 20,442 of record DATKAO010000021.1, on the reverse strand, counting down.
CCACGCCCAGGAAGTGCAGGATGCGGTCGATCGTGGCCATGCCCGTCAGCGGGTTCTCGCCCAGCGCCTCGACCAGTGACTCGCAGCGCAGGATGCGCACCTGGTTCTGGGCCAGGATCTCGACCACGCGCGGGAGCGACAGGCGGGCGAGGCTGCAGCAAGTCTCGTCGGAGGTGGCGGCGTTGAGCGCGATCTTCTCGATCCGCGGGCCGTTCTCCCGGTAGAGCTCGGCGCAGCAGGCGAGCGCCGCGGGGTGCAGCTTGGCGGTGAGCGCGGCGTCGGCGACGCGGTCGGGCAGGGCTTTCAGCGACGCGGTGGCGCGCGCAGCGACCTCGGCATCGGGGTCGAGCGTGAGGGCGTGCAGCACCGAGACCAGCTGCGGCGGCGGCAGTGGCAGCGCGCCCGACGCGGCCATCTTGCGTGACTCGACTGGGCCCGCCGGGTCCGCGAAGCGGCGCGCGGGCCCCAGACTCGCAAGGACCTCGTTCGGATCAGCGTTCACGCCCTCTCCACGGGGCCGAGAGCGTGGCGCGTGCGGGCGCTACTCCTCGGCGTGTCGGTGCTTGGCGGCCTCGGCGACGATCCGCTCCTGCACGGCGGCCGGCGCTTCCTCGTAGTGCGAAAACTCCATGTCGAAGCTGCCTTGGCCACCGGTCATGCTCGTGAGATCGGATGCGTACGACAGCACTTCGGCCATCGGAACGTGCGCCTTGATGACCTCGGAGTGACCGCGCGCCTCGACGCCCGCCACGCGGCCGCGCCGGCTGTTCAAGTTGCCCATGACATCGCCGACGTGCTGGTCCGGCACCGTCACGCTGAGCGTCATGATCGGCTCGAGCAGCACCGGCTTCGCCGCGGCCACGGCCGCGCGCAGCGCGAGGCTGCCCGCGGTCTTGAACGCCATCTCCGAGCTGTCGACGGTGTGGTACTTGCCGTCGATCACCGCGACCCGGATGTCGGTCAGGTGGTAGCCGGCGATGACTCCGCGGTCGCAGGTCTCGCGCACGCCTTTCTCGACCGCCGGGATGAACTGGCGCGGGATCGAGCCGCCCACGATCTCGTCCAGGAACACCACGCCCGAGCCGCGCTCGCCGGGCTCGATCGTGAGATAGCAGACGCCGAACTGGCCCCGGCCGCCCGATTGCTTCTTGAGCTTGCCCTCCACGTTCTCCGCGCGGCCTTTGATCGTCTCGAGATAGGGCACGCGCGGCGGCTTGAGCTTCACCTTCACGTGAAACACGCGCGCGATCTTGGCGAGTGACACCTCGATGTGCAGCTGGCCCAGGCCGGTCAGCAGGAACTCGTTGGTGCGCTCGTCGCGCTTGAGCGTGAGGCTTCGGTCCTCTTCGACGATGCGGTGCAGCGCGTCGAAGACCTTGTCCTCCTCGCCCTTGTTCTCGGCCTCGACCGCGAACGAGATCACGCCGTGCGGCGGCGGCTCCATCGGGATCTCGAGCGCGTGTTTGTCGTCGCACAGCGTGTCGCCCGTGTGGGTGTCCTTGAGCTTGGGGATCGCCGCGATCTGGCCGGGATACACGGCGCTGACCTCTTCGGTCTGCTCGCCGTGGATGCGCAGCAGCTTGCCGACTCGCTCGTGCGCGCCGGTGCGCGCGTTGCGCACCGTCATGTCCTTGCGCAGCGTGCCCGAGAACACGCGCAGCACCGACAGCATGCCGGCGTAGCGGTCGGCGACCGACTTCCACACCAGCGCCGAGACGTGCGCGGCGGGGTCGGCCGACAGCTCGACCTCGGCGTCGCCGTGCCTGGCCTTGCGGGGCGCGGCGTCGCTGGCGGAGGGGAAGATGCGCTCGGCCGCGATCAGGAGCGCCTCACCGCCGATGTTGCGCGCGCTGGCCGCGCACAGGAGCGGCAGCAGCGTGTCGTCGCGCACGCCCTTGCGCAGGGTGGCGAAGATCTCGGCTTCGGAGAGCTCCTCGCCGCCGAGATACTTCTCGAGCAGTGAGTCGTCGGCCTCGGCCACGGCCTCGATCATGGCCAGACGCGCGGCGGCGATCGCCTCGGCCTGGTCGGCCGGCGGGTCGATCTCGGACACCATGCCGTCGCCGTTGCGCTTGTGCGCGCGGCCGGTGAGCAGGTTCACGTAGCCCTGGAACTGGTCGCCCTTGCCCAGCGGCAGGTGGAGCTTCACCACGCGCACGGCGAGCTCCTGCTCGAGCTGGCGCGCGACCGCGTCGTAGTCCGCGCGCTCCTGGTCGAGCTTGTTGGCCACGGCCGCGAGCCCGAGCCCGTGCTCGCGCGCGTAGCGGTAGGCGCGTTCGCCGCCGATGCGCAGGCCGTCCTGTCCCGACAGCACGATCACCGCGTTGTCGACCGCCGCCAGCGCGCCGCGCAGCTCGCCGCCGAAGTTCGCGTCGCCCGGGACGTCGAGGATCGTGAACTCCGCGTCGCCGTGCGCGAAGGAGCAGACCGAGGTGGAGATGCTCGCCCGCCGGACCTTCTCCTCGGGCAGCCAGTTCATGAACGAGGTGCCGTCGTCGACGCGCCCCAGCCGACTCGTGACTCCTGCAGATAACAACAGGGAGTCCGCCAAGGTCGTCTTTCCGTCTCCGCCGTGTCCAATCAGCGCAAAGTTGATGCTCCGGCGGGCGTCGCTCATGACTCACTCCTCCTTGGGCGGTTCTCGATTTCGCTCGTAAATGAGGCGGAGCCCTTCCAAGGTCAGGAAGGGCTCCACACGTTCGATCGTCTCGGTCTCGCTCGCGATCAGTCCTGCGAGGCCGCCGGTGGCGATCACCCGGGCGTCCTCGCCGAGTTCTTTGCGGATGCGACGCACCATGGTGTCGACCATCCCGGCGTAGCCGAACACCATGCCTGACTGGAGGTTCTGGGCCGTGTTGCGGCCGATCACGTTGGGCGGCCGCACGATCTCGACCGACGAGAGCTTCGAGGCGCGGTTCACCAGCGCCTCGAGCGAGACGAACACGCCCGGGTAGATCGCCCCGCCCACGAACTCACCGTCGCGCGAGACACAGTCGAAGCTCGTGGCGGTGCCGAAGTCGATCGAGATCGAGGGCGCGCCCACCAGCGCGAGCGTCGCCACCGAGTTCACGATCCGGTCGGCGCCGACCTCGCGCGGGTTCTCGACGCGGATCGGCATGCCCGTGCGGATGCCCGGGCCCACCACCAGCGACGGCCGGCCGATCAGCTTCTCGCAGGTGCGCTCGAAGATCGGCAGGAGCGGCGGCACGACGCACGAGATGATCCCGTCGTGCAGGCGGCCGCGCTCGATGCCCGCCAGCTCGAACAGCGAGCGCAGCGTGGCCGCGCACTCGTCCGAGGTGTCCTGGCGGTGAGTGCCGATGCGCCAGTGGTGCAGGAGCTTCTCGCCGGCGAACACGCCGAGCACGACGTGCGTGTTGCCGATGTCGATCGCCAAGAGCACCCGGCTAATTCTCCCGATCCTTGAGGATCGTCACGTCGCCGGCGAGCACGCGCTCGACCGGCGCGCCGTCGGGCGGCCGGACTAGCAACGCTCCCTCTTCGTCCACACCCAGCACCGTTCCGATCACCTCTCGGGCGACCCCCGGTCCGCCGATGCGTACCTTCGCTCCTGGCATTCTGAACGATTTGCGGAAGCGGTCCAAGACCACGCCGAAGCCACCCTGGCGCAGGAGGTCGATCTCGCGCTCGAGCTGCGCGAGCAGCTCCTCGCCGAACCCGACGCGATCGACGGGCTTTCCGCCCGCGATCGAGAGACTCGTGGCGATCTCGCGCAGCTCCTCGGGCAGCTCCTCGCGAGTCAGGTTCACGTTCACGCCCACGCCCAGCACGGCGAACACCACGCGGCCGGCGTCCACATGTACCGGCAAGTTGATGCCGCTGGTCTTGCGGCCGTCGATCAGCACGTCGTTGGGCCACTTGATCTCGACGCGACAGGTGCCGGGCAGGGCGGCGCGCGCGCACTCGGCGACCGCGACCGCGGCCGCGAACACGTGCCGGTGCACGTGCTCGAGCGGCATCTCGGGCCGCAGCAGCACCGAGAGATACAGGCTGCGCCCGCCGGGCGAGAAGAAGCTGCGCCCCAGCCGGCCGCGGCCCGCGGTCTGCGCGTCGGCCAGCACCACCGTGCCGTCGGGCGCGCCCTGGTGGCCGAGCTTCTCGGCGTGCAGGTTGGTCGAGTCGAGCTCGGCGAACACGTCGAGCCGCTGGCCGAGCCAGCGCGTGCCGGGCGTCAGCTCGAAGAGCGAGCGGTCCATTCCAGCGCGACGTCGGCCGCGGGCGCGGAGTGCGTGAGCGCGCCGACCGAGATCTCGTCCACGCCGGTGCGCGCGATCGCGGCCACGGTCTCGAGAGTGACTCCGCCGCTGGCCTCGACCAGCGCGCGGCCCTTGGCGACGGCGACGATCGCGCAGATCACGTCGTTGGGCTGGTTGTCGACCAGGAGCGCGTCGGCGCCGGCGTCGAGCGCCTCGCGCGCCTGGGCGAGTGACTCGACCTCGCAGCGCACGCGCAGGTGGCGCGAGCCGCGCTCGCGCGCGCGCGCCACGGCGCGCCCGACCGAGCCCACGGCGGCGATGTGGTTGTCCTTGATCAGGATGCCGTCGTAGAGCGCCGTGCGGTGGTTGCGCCCGCCGCCGCAGCGCACCGCGTACTTCTCGAGCGTGCGCCAGCCGGGCGTGGTCTTGCGCGTGTCGACGATCTCGGCGTGCGTGCCCCGCACGGCCAGACAGAAGCGTCGGGTGTGAGTCGCCACGCCCGAGAGCCGCTGCACGAAGTTCAGCGCCGTGCGCTCGGCCTCGAGGATGCCGATGCTCGGCCCCGCGACCCGCAAGAGCGGCGCGCCCGGGCCCGCGGCATCGCCGTCGCGCGCCACCGCTTCGACCGCGACCGCGCGCCGCTCGAACACCTCGCGCGCGACCTCGAGCCCGCAGACCACGAGCTCGGCGCGCGCCTCGAGCACCGCGGCGCCGGTGTCATCGGGCGAGAGCAGGGCGAGTGACGTCGCATCGCCCGGCCCGAGGTCCTCGGCCAGCGCGGCCTCGACCAGCGGCAGCCAGGTCGCGCGGGGCGGGAGAGTGAGCATGGGTAGGGTGCCCATGCGAGCATCGGGCGGCATCACGCAGAGGATAGCCTCGCGGGCTTACTCCGACATCTCGGCCTTGAGGCGCGCGATCTCCTCGCGGATCAGCCGTTCGCAGAGCTGCGGCACGACTTCCCACACGACGGCTTCCACGCGCTTCAGCACCTCGCCGACCACCTGCTCGGACAGCGCGCCGAAGGCTTCCCAGGCCACCTTCTCGACGCTCTGCGAGAGCACCGTGGAGTCGACCACCGCGCTGCCGCGCAGGGCGGGCGGCGCGCGGCGGGGCGTCGGCGGCAGCGTGTCTGCCTCGGCGGCGGGCGGCGCGGGACGCGTCGGCGCGGGCGGAGTGAGTCGCGTGGGCACCGGTGTCTCGGGCTCGTCGGGCAGCACGAGCCGGGTCGCGGCCTCGGCCGACGGCCGCGCGGGCTTGTCCGGCACCATGCGCGCGAAGCTCGGCATCTCGAGCGCGGCCGCGGTATCGGCCGAGAACGGCTGCGGGTCGGCGTACGGAACCGGGGTCTCCGGCTCGTCGTCGAGCGCGGTGTCGGCTTCTGCCAGATCGAGCTCTTCCTGCGACTCCGCCTCGAAGCTCGGCGCGGGGCGCGGCTGCGGGGTCGGGAGCAGGTCGGGCAGTGGCGGCAGCGTCGCGGAGGCGCCCCCGCGCGCGGCCGGGTCGAGGAACATGGTCTGGCTGTAGAGCGGATCTGCGAGCGCCTCGACTTCGACCGGCGGCTCCGGCACCGGCTGCGCGAACTCGGGCTCGAACTCGTGCGAGGCGTCGGAGGCCTCACCGAAGATCTGTGACTGGTGCGACTGCGGGTTGGTCGGCTCCTCGAAGTCGAGGTCGTCGAACGAGAAGTCACCCTTGCGCGCGGGCCCGCGCGGGGGCTCGGGCACGTCGGGCAAGTGAGTCGCACGCCCCAGCAGGTCGGGCGCGAACAGGCGCGTGGCGTCCTGGGGCGGGGCAGGCGGAGCCATCGGGGCGGGCTCGGGCTCGATCGGCTCGATGTGACTCGCCTGGACCGAAGGCTCGTCGGACAGCACGTCGGCCTCGGGCTCGGCTTCCCAGATCGGCTCCTGGTCCATGGCAGGCGCCGGCCGCGGCATGGGCGGCGGCGTCGGGGGCGCGGCCTTCGGCTGCGCCGGCGGCATGGACGGCGCCGGCTTCATCGGCGGGTCCGGCAGCTCGAACTCGAAGGGCGTCGATTCGCGCTTGGGCGGCGGCACGTTCGGGCGCACGGGCGCTGCGGCCGGAGCCGCGGGCGCGGGCCTTTGCGCCGCCGGAGCGGGCGCGGGCTTCGGCGCGGCGGGAGGCGCGTGCGGCACCGGCGGCAGCTCGGGCCGCGCGCGCGGCGCGGCAGGCGGCGCCGCCGGGCGCGGCGGGAGTGACTGCGCGGGTGACTGGGCGGGAGCGGCGGCCGGCCTGGGCGGCGCCGCGACGGGCTTGGGCTGCGCGGCGGACGCGGTCTTGGCCTGCGCGAGCAGCTGGAACACGCGGTCGACCAGCGCCTGCGCCTCGAACGGCTTGGCGATGTGACCGCTGGCGCCGACCTCGCGCGCGCGGTTCTCGTCGTAGGTCTCGAACGTGCCGGTGAGCAAGAGCACGGGCACTTGCGCCAGGTTCGGGTCGCGGCGGATCGCCGCGCACAGCTCGTAGCCGTTCAGCCCCGGCATGCCGATGTCGGCCAGCACGAGGTCGGGCTTCACCTGGCGCGCGCGCGTGAGCGCATCGTCGCCATTGTCCACGGTGACCAGCTCCACGTCCTCGTTCGCGAACGTGATGCCGACGACCTTCTGGATCGTCACGCTGTCGTCAGCGAGAAGCAGGGTCTTCGGCATCAGCGCAAAACCTCCGCGCGCCTGCCGCCGCTAGCGGCCGCACCTGCCGCTCTATCGGAACGCAACCGAGGTCGATTGAGCCGAGTCACCCCGCGCGAAACCATACCAAATCAAGCCGGCACCGAGCGCGCCCGATCTTCGTCGTGAGTTCTTCACGGGGGGCGGGGCTTGGGCATGGAGTGGATCGTCGCCAGCCGCACCGATGCGGGGCGGAAGCGCCAGGCGAACGAGGACTGCTACGCCACCGACGAAAAGCGCGGGCTGTTCGTGGTCGCGGACGGACTCGGCGGACACGTCGCGGGGCGCCGGGCCTCCGAGCTGGGCGTCGGCATGTTCATGGAGACGGTCGCCGCCGAGCAGGACGACGCCCCGGTGGCCGTGCTGCGCGCCGCGTTCGCGCGCGCGAACGACGAGATCCGCAAGCACGCCGATCGAGACCCGCAGCTGCGCGGCATGGGGACTACGCTGGCGGCGCTCTGGCTGCGGGGCGATGAGGCGCTATTGGCGCACGCCGGCGACAGCCGGCTCTACCTGTTCCGCACGGGCGCGCTGCACGCGCTGACGCTCGATCATTCTCTGGTGGGCGAGCGCGTGGCGCGCGGGGAGCTCACCACCGAGCAGGCGCGCATCCACCCGAGCCGTCACGTGATCACGCGCGCCGTGGGCGTGCTCGAATCGGTCGATCCCGACGTCGCCTCGCTGCGCCCGCACCTCGGCGATGTGTTCGTGCTGTGCTCGGACGGGATCTCTGCCCAGCTCACGGACGACGAGATCCGCGACTGCCTGCTCGAATGCCAGGGCGACCTGGCGCGGGCCAGCCGCGAGCTCGTCGACCTGGCCAACGCGCGGGGCGGCGAAGACAACGCCACCGTGGTGCTGGTCGGGATCCGCTAGGCCTATTCCTCGCAGCCGCAGTCGGGGTCCGCGTCCTCGTCGTCGTCTTCGGAATCGCTCTTGGCGCTCAGGTTCACGCGCGAGAGCATGCCCTCGGCAATCGCATCGGGATCGGGCTTGTAGGCGCCGAGTGCAATGCGACGCTTGAGCTCTGCCAGGCGCTCCTGGCGCGCGTCACCGCCCGCCACGTCCGCCAGATACTCGACGGAGTACGCTTCGGTCATGTCCGCGAGCTCCTGCTCGCGATCGCGTTCGCGCTTGCCCTTGCCGCCGGCCATCGCCGCTCCCTCATGGGCCCGGGTGGGCCCCCTTCCTGCATCGGTGCCGGGCGCGCCTTCTTGAGTCCAGCGCGCCGGGCGCGCCAGCCTGACGCGAGTTGGCAGTGAAGTTGCGCGCGAGTCGCGGGTCGAGGATCACAGCGAGCGAGGGCCGCCCTGAGCGAGCCCGACTCAGACGGCGTTCGTGAGCCCCAGCGCGCGGATCTTCTCGACCAGGGTCGTGCGCTTGAGGCCGAGCAGCAGGGCGGCCTTGCTCTTGTTCCAGCCGGTCGCGTCGAGCGCCTGCTGGATCAGCTCGCGCTCGTAGGCGGTCACGAGCGCCTCGAAGTCGACGCCGCTGGCGGGCAGTGACACCACCGGACGGGCGATGCCACGGCTGGTCACGTGCGCGGGCAAGTCACTCTCGTCGATCCAGCCGGTGCGCTTCAGCACCGCGAGGCGCGAGATCAGGTTCTCGAGCTCGCGCACGTTGCCCGGCCAGTCGTATTCGACCAGGCGTTTCAGCGCGGAGTCGGATACGCCGCGCAGCTCCGGATAGGTGCGGCGCTCGATCTCGAAGAAGTGGCGCACGAGCAGCGGGATGTCCTCGCGGCGCGCGCGCAGCGAAGGCATCTCGATCGGCACGACGCTGAGCCGGAAGTACAGGTCCTCGCGGAAGCGCCGTTCGCGGATCAGCTGGGGCAGGTCCTGATTCGTGGCCGCGACGATGCGCACGTCGGCGCGGATCGTGCGCGAGGAGCCGACCGGCTCGTACTCGCGCTGCTGCACCACGCGCAGGAGCTTGGTCTGGAGGTTGGGGCTCATGTCGCCGATCTCATCCAGGAAGATCGTGCCGCCCGCCGCCTCGCCGAAGCGGCCCTTGCGATCGCGCACCGCGCCCGTGAACGCGCCCTTCTCGTGCCCGAACAGCTCGGCCTCGAGTAACTCGCCCGGGATCGCGCCGCAGTTCACGTTGATCAGCGGTCCGGACGCGCGCGGGCTGTTGTAGTGGATGGCGCGCGCGACCAGCTCCTTGCCCACGCCGCTCTCGCCCAGCACGAGCGTGGTGACCTCGGAGTCGGCCACCTTGCGCACCACGTCGATGATCGCCCGCAGGGCCTCGCTCTCGCCGACGATGTTCTCGAAGCCGTAGCGCGTCTCGAGCTGGCGCTGCAGCTGGCGGTTGGCGCCGTGCAGGCGCCGGAACTCCAGCGCCTTCTCGACCAGCGGCCCCAGGCAGGCGATGCGCTCGTAGCTCTTCTCGATGAACCAGAACGCGCCGGCAGCCAGCGCCTCGATCGAGTGCTCGGGCGTGCCGAAGCCCGTGACCACGATGCACACCGCGTCGGGCGCGAGCGCGCGCACGCGGCGCACGAACGAGATGCCGTCCATGCCGGGCATCTTCAGGTCAGTCAGCACCAGGTCGAAGCTGCGCTGCTCGACTCGTTCGAGCGCCGCGGCCGGATCGCCTTCCGCGACCACCGCGTAACTCTCGCCTTCGAGATACCGCACGAGCGCCGCACGGAACAGCGCGTCGTCGTCCACGACCAGCACAGAGCCGCGATTCACGGACCCGCGATTCATCCCCACCCCTGGTGCGTCTCAGTGTAGGCGAGGGCTGCGCGTCACTCAAGCGTGCGCGCGCGCGGTCCGATCTCGTCGCGGATGCCCCCCCACTCGCCGAGCGACACGCGCGCCAGCTCCGTCCCGCGCGTGCTCGTGGCAGACGACGAGCCCGCGATCGTCCGCGGCCTGCGCCGGCAGCTCGAGCGCGGCGGCTACGCCGTGCTCGAGGCGGGCGACGTGGCGCTGGTGCGCGCGCAGCTCGCGCACGAGCCCGAGGTGGTGCTGCTCGACCTGCGGCTCGGAATCACTTCCGGACTCGAGCTCTTAGGCGAGCTGCGCGAGCGCCGGCCGGACACCGAGATCATCGTGATGACCGGCTACGCCAGCATCGACTCCGCGGTCGCGTGCATGCGCGCGGGCGCCTTCGACTATCTCGAGAAGCCGTTCGCGGACCCGCGGCGCGTGCTGCAGACACTCGAGCGCGCGCTCGAGCGGCGGCACCTGCGCGTGCGCAACCGCGAGCTCGAGGGCGAGCTCGGCCGCCGCTCCGCGCTCGAGCGCGTGGTCGCGCACTCGGCCTCGATGCGGCGCGTGCTGCAGACCGTGCGCGACCTGGCCTCGAACGAGAGCAACGTGCTGATCGAGGCCGAGAGCGGCACCGGCAAGGAGCTGCTGGCACGCGCCATCCACGAGACCTCGCCGCGCAGCCAGGGCCCGTTCGTGCCGGTCGACTGCGGGGCGCTGCCCGAGGGCATGATCGAGGGCGAGCTGTTCGGCTACCTGCGGGGCGCCTTCACCGGCGCCGTGCGCGACTCGGAGGGCCTGTTCCGCGCGGCGCACGGCGGCACGCTGTTCCTCGACGAGGTGGGCGAGCTGCCGCTGGCGCTGCAATCCAAGCTCTTGCGCGCGATCCAGGAGCGCGAGGTGCGGCCGCTGGGCGCGACGGAGGCGCAGGCGGTCGACGTGCGGCTGGTCGCCGCGACCAACCGCGACCTCGCGGCCGAGGTGCGGGCCGCGCGCTTCCGCGCCGACCTCTTCTACCGGCTGCGCGTGGTGTCACTGGTGCTCCCGCCGCTGCGCGAGCGGCCCGAGGACGTGCCGGTGCTCGCGAGTCACTTCGTGGAGCGCGCGGCACGGGGCACGCGCGTGGTCGGGCTCGAGCCCGAGGCGCTCGAGCGGCTGATCTCGCACCGCTGGGAAGGCAACGTGCGCGAGCTCGAGAACGTGATCGAGGCCGCGGTCGCGCTCGCCCAGGGCCCGCGCATCACGGCCGCGGACCTGCGGCTCTCGAGCTTCGACGCGCCGCGCGCGAGCAAGCCCGACGACATTGCCCTGTCACTCGAGTCGTACGAGCGCGCGTGTCTCGAAGAGGCGCTGCGGCGCTGCGAGGGCGACGTGCGCGCCGCGGCGCGGCTGCTCGGCATCGGCCGCAGCACGTTCTACCGCAAGCTCGAACGGCGCGGCGGCAGCGCCTAGACGGAGTCCGGTCGCCTCGGGCGGCCGGCGATCACGATCACGTCGGCGAGACCCGGGAAGCGCGCGGCGACCGCGTCGGCGGCGCGCAGCAGGAGGTTCGCCCACGACTCGGGCAGCCGCGCGAGCAGGCGCGCCCAGCGGCGCACGCCCCAGAAGAGCGACGTGCCCGAGATGCTCTCGATCTTGACGAAGCGTCCGACCTGACTGCGGAGCAGCGCGGAGTCGTAGCGCGTGAAGTGATCCGAGGGCACGTGATAGGTGCGTCGGCCTGGCTTCGCCGCGCGCCTGCGCAGGCGCTCCGCGCTGCGCTGCAGCCGACAGCCGAGTGACTCGAAGTTCGCCACCGCGAGCACGACCCGGCCGTCGGCTCGGGTGACGCGCGCGAGCTCGGCGATGCAGCGCTCGGGGTCGTCGAAGTGGTCGAGCGCGCCCTTGCAGAAGGCGGCGTCGAAGGCGCCCGAGCGGAAGGGCAGCGATTCCGACCAGGCCCGCGCCCAGGCGACTCGGCCCGGCGCCGTGGGCGGCTCCTTCGCGGCGACGAGCTTCGCGAGCTCGAGCATGCGGTGCGAGGGCTCGGCGCACACCGCCGAGGCGCCGGTGCGCGCGAGCGCACGGCTGTCCTGGCCCAGGCCCGCAGCCGAGTCGAGCACGCGGCCGCCGGGGCGCAGGCCGGTCGCGGCCAGGGTCAGCGCCTCCATGCGGCGGAACAGGAACTCGGAGTCGCGCGTGGTTCCGGTCGGAATCACGTGCGTCATGTCGCGGTCGAGATCCACGGCCCTCACGGCGCGCCTCGCCAGTCATGGAGCACCTGCTGGTAGGCGCGCAAGGTGCGCTCGGCCGTGGGCCGCCAGCCGAAGATGGCCTCGAGCCGCGGGCGCGCGGCGAGCGCCTCGGCGTGCGCGGCGTCCCAGCGCTCGAGTGTCTCGGCGATCGCCTTGGCCAGGCCCGGCGGATCGCGTGGCGGGACCAGGCGGCCCGCACCCGCGTCGGCGATCAGCTCGGGCAGGGCGCCCGCGGAGCTGGCGACGACCGGCGTGCCCGCGGCCAGTGCCTCGATCGCCGGCAGGCCGAAGCCCTCGAACAGCGAGGGCAGCACCACCGCGCTCGCCGTCCGGTAGGCCGCGTCGAGCTCCGCGGCACTCACTTTGCCCGAGAAGCGCACGCGCGACTCGAGCCCCAGCTCGCGCAGCGTGCGCGCGAGCGGCGTGTCGCGCGGGAAGTCATCGAGCACGCGAAGGCCCACGTCGTGCGGCAGGAGCGCGAGCGCGTGCAGCAGGAACTCGAGGCCCTTGTTCGGGTCGCCGCAACGCCCCACGAACAAGAGCTCGTGGCGCTCGGGCCGCGGCCGGCGCGCGCCGGGCGCGGCCAGCTCCACGCCGTTGCGCACGTCGTGGATGCGCTTCGGGCGCACGCCGAAGTCGGCGGCGATCGCGCGCTTGGAGGCTTCGCTGGAGGTCAGCACCGCGGCGAGCCGGCGCGCGGTGCGCGCCTGGGAGCGCACGGGATAGAAGGTGAGTGAGCCCTTCCGCTCGGCGAAGGTCCGGTCGCGTGCAAGGCTCGAGCGCAGGTCGATCGACAGCGGGTGGTGGATCGTGGTCACGACCGGCAGCCCCAGAGCCTGCAGGTAGAGCAGGCCGTAGCTCACCGACTGCACGTCGTGCACCAGGTCGTAGCGCGCGCCCGCGCGCAGCTCGCGCGCCAGCGCGCTCGCGGCGCGCACGCTGAAGGCGAAGGGCTCGGGCAGGAAGCCGAAGCGAGTCACCGCGAACTCGAAGAAGTCGAGCGGGCGGAAGATCGACCATGGGCGCGCGCGGTCCAGGAACGCGCCGGGGCGCTTGTCGAAGCGCTTGCCCCAGAACATCTGGTTCGGGAGCCGCGTGACTCGCGCCCAGGGCAGCGGGTCCGGGTAGGGTGGCCCGACGAACACGTCGATCTGGCAGCCCAGCGCCGCGAGCTCGCGCGTCAGCGCCGCGAGATACACGCCCTGGCCGCCGCTCTTCATGTTCCCGCGGTAGCAGAGGAACGCGATCCTCATGGCAGGGCCCCGGTCGCCACGCGTGTGCCATAGAGCACGAGACTCTTGGGCCACACCCAGTCGAACAGGCGCTCGATGCGCGACCAGGTGCGCGAGAACGCGGCGCGCACCAGGAACGCGCGGAAGGCGCGCGTGGGGCCCGCGCGCTCGTCGTCGAGCCCGACCAGCGCCCGCACGCCCCAATAGGGGGAGTGGAAGGCGTGTGCGAAGCCGACCCCGTCGACCCGCAGGCCCGCGCGCGACAGCGCCCCGGCCAGGTCGCGCGGGCGGAACACACGGATGTGACCGCCCGGGCTCTCGAAGTAACGGCGCGTGGCGCCGAGATAGAGCCACTCGGTGATCGCGGTGGGAATCGTGACTCCGACCGTGCCCCCGGGCCGCAGCACGCGCGCCAGCTCGCGCGCGGCCGCGCCGTAGTCGTGCACGTGCTCCATGACCTCGGAGCAGATCACGCGATCGAAGGCGCCGTCGGGGAAGGGCAGGCGGAACACGTCGCCGCGCAGCACGCCGCCGTGCAGCTTCTCGGTCGCGCGGCCGCGGCGCTCGTGGATGCCGGCGCGCGCGATCAGAAGAGAGGGAACGTCGAGGTCGAGCCCGACCACGTTCACGCCGCGGTCGAGCGCGCCGAAGCAATGGCGGCCCGCGCCGCAGCCGGCGTCGAGCAGCCAGTCACCGGGCTCGAGACCGAGCCTATCGAGGTCGACGGTGAGCACGGACGACCTCGGCCAGCACGTCGGCCGTGCGCGCCGCGGCCTCGCGCCACGAGAACACGCGCTCGACGCGCCGGCGCGCCGCGCGGCCCATCTCGGCCACGCGCTCGTGCGGCAGGTGACACAGCTCGCTGATGGCCGACGCCAGGGCGTCGATGTCGCGGAACGGCACGATGCGCCCGGTGTCTCCGCTGGTGCCGACCACCTCGGGCAGCGCGCCGCCCGAAGTGGCGATCACGGGCAGCCCGCAGGCCATGGCCTCCGAGGCCGGGAAGCCGAAGCCCTCGAAGAACGACGGCACGACGGCGATGCGCGCCGTGGAGTACTGCTCGACCAGCTCCGCCACGGTGAGCAGCCGCTCGACCAGGGTGACTCGCTTCTCCAGCCCGAGCTCGCGCAGCTTCACGCGCACCAGCCCGTCGCGCGGGATGCGCCCGTCGACGATCTTCAGAGTCACGTGCTCGGGCGTGCGCGCCAGCGCGTCGAGCAGAAAGGGCAGGCCCTTCTTCCGGTCCTCGGTGCGGCCCACGAAGATCAGGTCGGTCTCCTTGGGCCGGTCCAGCGGGCGGAAGGTCTCGAAGTCGGTGCCGTTGTAGACCACCGACACGTCCTTCCCGGGCACGCGGAAGTAGCGCTCGATCTCGCGCGCCGACGCGTTCGACACCGTGAGCACGCGCGCCAGCCGCGGCACCACGAACTCCTGCATGAACAGCGGGAAATACAGCGTGCGCTTCCACTTGCGGCGGAAGCGCGGATCGATCTCGAAGTCGGCGAGCCGGTCGATGTGCAGCGGGTGGTGGACCATCGCCGCGACCGGCGTACCCAGCGCCTGCAGCGCGAGCAGCCCCCAGGAGAGTGACTGGTTGTCGAGCACCACGTCGAAGCGGTGCTTGCGCTGCAGCTCGCCCCAGCGCACCAGCAGCCGCAGGCCGAACGCGGTCATCTCCGGGAATACACCGAAACGTGTCAGCCCGAGCTCCCACAGGTTGCCGGGCCAGAGCGCGCGGAACGGCGCGGCCTTGGGCAGCGCCTGCGCCATGGGCAGCGCGAAGAACATCTCGTTGGGAATCACGTGCAGCGGAATGCCCGGCGCGAGCTCCGGCAGCGGCGGGCCCGAGATCACGTGCACCTCGTGCCCCAGCGCGTGCAGCCCCTGGGCCAGCGCGGCCGCGTACACGCCCTGGCCGCCGCAGAACATGTTTCCGCGATACGTGAGAAGGGCGATCCGCATACGCCGCTTAGCGCACGCCCCGCGGGTTCTCTTTGGGAGCTTCCTGGGTGGCCCCGCCCGCGCCGCCCGTGCCCGAGAGCGGCTCGCCCTCGGCCTCGACCTGCACGGTGGCGATCGTCCAGCCGATCCAGGTCACGAGCCCGAGCACGAACAGCACGGCGGCCGAGACCGGGATCGCGAGCGCCCAATAGCTGCCCGAGAGCACGCCGCCCACGAACAGCGCCGCCGCCGCGATCGCGCCCAGACAGACGAGCCCACCGAGAATGCGCGAGCGCTCGTCCGCCGGGTTGCTCATGGTCGGCGCAGCTTACCAAAGTGCGCCCCGCGATGTGACAGCCGGCACGAGGACGTGACAGCGCGGTCAAGCACTTCGAACGCCCGGCCGATCAGCTGTTCGATGGCCTCCGCTCCGCCCGCCAAGCGCCGACAGCTCAAGCCGCCGCTGCGCATCGAGTGCGCGCGCGGGCAGGGGCGGCCGAGTCACTTCCTGGGCTACGGCGCGAACCTGTCCGAGACGGGCGTGTTCATCCAGTCGCTCGCGCTGCGCGAGCCGGGCACGCGGCTGCGGCTGGTGATGCACATGTCCGTGGTCGGCGGCGAGTCGATCGCGACCGACGCCGAGGTGCGCTGGGTGCGCCGCTACGGCGGGAAGCGCGCGCCGTCGCCCGGCATGGGCCTGCGCTTCCTCGGCCTCGCGCCCGCGCACAAGACCTTCCTGCAGACGCTGTGCAACGCGCCGGCGGTGCGCACGTCGGCCGAGATCACGCCCCCGATCCGCACCGATCGCCGCGCGCCTCCCGGTTGAAGCGGCCGCGCGCGGGCGGCATAACACCGAGGGGGGAAACCGTGCTCTGGATCGGCCTCATGTCGGGCACCTCGGCGGACGCGATCGATGCGGCACTGGTGCGCGTGGGCGGCCCCGGCGAGGTGGAGCTCCTGGCGCTGCACAGCGAGCCGCTCGACGACGCGCTGCGCGCGCGCGTGCACGGGCTGGTGTCCGGGGCGGTCACTCTGCGCGAGCTCGTGAAGCTCGACGTCGACCTGGGCGGGCGCTTCGCCGACGCGGCGCTCGGGGCTGCGCGCGCGGCCGGAGTGCCGCTCGAGCGCGTGCGCGGGATCGCGTCGCACGGCCAGACGGTGGGTCACTATCCCGAGCCCGACGTGCGGGGCACGCTGCAGATCGGCTCGGCCGCGGTGATCCACGCGCGCACCGGCCGCCCGGTGGTCTCGGACTTCCGGCGCGCCGACATCGCGGCGGGCGGGCAGGGCGCGCCACTCACTCCGTTCTTCCACTTCCACCGCTTCGCCGACCTGCGCGAGACGCGCGCGGTGCTGAACATCGGCGGCTTCACCAACGTGACCTACCTGCCCGACCGCGACCCCGGGCACGTGATCGCGTTCGACCCCGGACCGGGCAACGCGCTGCTCGACCGCGCAGCGCGTTGGGCGAGCGGCGGCAGCGAGCGGCTCGACCGCGACGGCGCGCGCGCCGCGCGCGGGCGGGTGATGCCGGAGCTGGTCGGTGAGTGGCTGCGCGAGCCCTATTTCGGGCGGCGGCCGCCCAAGAGCACGGGCCACGAGCTGTTCGGCGAGGCCTTCTTCGCGCACGCGCGCGACGCGGTGCTGGCGCGCGGCGGCAGCCCCGACGACGTGTTCGCGAGCCTCTTGTCACTCACGGTGGAGAGCGTGGCGCGCGCCGCGGAGCAGTTCTTCCCCAAGCCGCCGCAGCGCTGGATCCTGTGCGGCGGCGGCGCGCGCAATCCCACGCTGGTGGCGGCGCTGCGCGCGCGCGTCGCGCCGGCGGCGGTCGACCGCACCGACGATCATGGCGTTCCCGGCGATGCGCTCGAGGCCATGGCCTTCGCGGTGCTGGGTCACTGCGCGAGCCTGGGCATCGCGTCGAACCTGCCCGCGGCCACGGGCGCGGCGCAGGCCGTGTGTCTGGGCGTGCTGAACCCGCCCGACGCCTTCCGCGGCTAGAGCGACAGCACGAGGCCGTCGTGCGCGGTGTCGAAGGCCAGCCGGCCCGCGTTCTCGAGCACCGAGTTGCCCAGGTGCGTGAGTCGGAGCGAGCCGCAGCGGAAGCGTGCGCGCTCGCGCAAGAGCTGGCGGTGCGACAGGTGGAACGCGAAGTCCTCGTCGTAGAACACGCACTCGCAGATGAACAGGTCGACGTCGCCCACCTTCTCCGGCAGTGACTCGTGCCAGCCCGTGTCGCCCGAGAACACGAGCGACCGCGTGCTCGTGTCGACCCGCAGCATGTGCGGGCAGGTGTACTCCTGGTGCAGCGCCGGCATGGGCGTGACCCGGAAGCCGGCCACGTCGATCGGCTTGTCGATGGTGAACTCTTCGTAGCGGATCGGGTAGCGGTTCTTCTGCTCGGCGTCGTAGTGATAGGCCCGGGTCAGGTTCGCGAGCTTCTCGCGCACGCCCGGCGGTCCGAGGATCTCGAGCGGCCGGTCGCGTGGGTTCGCGTAGATGTAGTCGAGCAGGAGGAACGGGACGCCCGCGATGTGGTCGCCGTGGAAGTGCGAGAGCGCGATGGCGTCGATCTCGAGCGGGTTGATCCCCATCTCTTTCAGGCCGCCCAGCGTCGTGGGCCCGCAGTCGAGCAGCAGCGTGCGCCGCGCGTCGCGCACCAGGATCGCGCTGTTGCGGCGGCCGCCGCTGCCGAACGCGTCTCCGGTGCCGACGAACACGACCTCAGGCATCGCGCCAGACTCCGCCGTCGAACGCCACGGCGCGCACGAGTGACTCGCCCGCGCGCAGCTCCGCGCCGGGCAGCGCGACCGCCGCTTCGAGCCGGGCTCCGGCGCGGACCACCGCACCCGCGCTCAGCACGGCCTGCGGTCCCACCTGCGCCCCCGCCTCGACGTGCGCGCGCTCGCCGATCCATGCCGGGCCGGTGACTCGCCCCTCCACGCGGGCGCTCGCCGCCGCGCGGACCGACTCGGACCCGACTTCGTGCCGCAGCGCGGCGAGATTCGCGTCGAGCAGCTCGCGCGGCGTGCCCACCGGCCACCAGGCGTCGGACTCGGCCTGGAGCCACGTGCCGATCGCGGCGCCGTCGCGCAGCGCGGGCAGGTACACGTCGGGAATGATCTCGAATGCTTCGCGCGCCGGCATGCGCGCGAAGATGGCTGGCGACATCACCTGCACCCCGATGAACAGACCGCTTGCCTTCTCGCTCCCGAGATCGATCCGGTCCGTGATACGCGACACATGCCCCTGCCGATCGTAGCCGATCGAGCCGAATTCTCGCTTGCGAGAGTCGGCGCGCAAGGCGAGCGTGGCCAGCGCGCCGCTCTTCCGGTGCTGCGCGCACAGCGCTCGGAAGTCGAGCTCCAGGCACATGTCGCCATTCACGACCAGGAACGACTCGTGCTCGCCCAGAAGACTCCGGGCGCCGAGTATCCCGCCGCCGCTGCCGCGCGGGCTCGGCTCGGAGACCCAGTCGATCGGCAGGGGTGACTCGGCGAGCGCGGCGCGCAGAGACTCGGGGTGGGCGTGGGTGTTGACGATCGCGCGCTCGATGCCGGCCCCGGCGAGGACCCGCGCCAGCCGCAGGATCACCGGCACGTCGAGCACGGGCAGCGCCGGCTTCGCGCAGGCGCGCGCGAGCGGCGCCATGCGCGTCCCGAGGCCGGCCGCGAGGATCATCGCCTTCAAACCACGGCCTCGCGCAGGATCTCCGCGAGCCGCCGCTGCGCCGGCGGGAGCGCGGGCAGCGCGCCCTGCACCGAGGCCGCCGCGCGCGCGATGTACGGCTGGTACCGGAGATCACCCTTTCGTTCCACGAGCACGCGGTAGCGCCCGTAGTCCTTGCACTTTCGCTGGACCACCAGGAGGGCGAAGGCCGCGGGGTCGCCGCGCCGGGAGCGCGCCCGCCAGTAGCGGGTCACGAGCTCGGCGCGCTCGGCGGAGCCCAGCTCCACGTACGAATCGTGCACGAGCGCCGACAGGTCGAGCTCGGGCGGGGCGCACAGCGCGTCCTGGTAGTCGAGCACCCGCAGGCGGCCGCGTGAGTCGATCATCAGGTTCTGGCTCTGGTAGTCGCGCAGCGAGAGCACGCGCGGCAGGGCGGCGACGGCGCGCGCGAGCGCGTCGAGCTCGGGCGCGAGCGGCGCGCGCCAGCGCTCGGCCAGGCCGTGCTCGGCGAACGTGCGCAGCTCGAAGCGCACCCACTCGGCGTCGAACACACGGCGGAAGGGCAGCGCGTCGTCTTTCGGAAGCGCGTGCACGCGCGCCAGTAAGTCGATCGCCTCGCGCAGGCGCTGCATGCGCTGCGCGGGCTCGAGGTCGAGCAGGTGCGTGTCTCCCAGGTCCTCGAGCAGCACCCAGCGCTCGGCGCGATCCACCGCATAGATCTCGGGCACGGGCGCACCGTGGCGCGCGAGGAACTCGGTCACTTCGAGAAACGCGATGCTCCCGGCTTCGGCGCGCAGCGCGGGCGGCAGGATGGCCGGGTCCTCGGGCAGCGCGTGCATGAGCACCGCGCTCGAGCCGTCGGCGAGCCGCGCGCGGTAGTAACGGCGTTGCCCCGCGCCGCCCGGGAGCGCGGCGAGCGACTGCACGGCGCGACCGCGTGCGGCCTCGATCCATGCGCGTGCGCGCTCCATGGCACTCTCCCCCCGAAGGCACCGAGAATGGCGACCACCCCGCGGGGCGGCAAGCGCGAGGCGAGTTCTCTAAGGTCGCGCGCCGATATGTGTCGCGTGCGCGCGCTCGTGCTACTCGCGGGACTCCTGTTGCTCGCCCGGCCGGTCGGGGCGGACGAGGCGAGCCTGTCGCAGTCTCTCGACGCGTTTCTGCGCACGCCGGCGCTGCGCGGCGCCCGTGTCGGCGTGGTGGTGGAAGACCTGGCGACCGGCGAGCGCCTGGCAGCGCACCTGCCCGACGCCGACCTCGTGCCCGCGTCGAACCAGAAGCTCCTGATCTCCGCCGCGGCGCTCGAGCGCTGGGGTCCCGCGCACCGCTTCGAGACGCCCGTGCTGGTCGAGGGCGAGCTCGCCGACGGCGTGCTCGACGGCACGCTGTGGATCGTGGGGCAGGGCGACCCGAGCCTCGTGTCCGAGACGCTGTGGAAGCTCGCGGAAGAGGTCCGGCTCGCGGGCATCCGCGAGATCAAGGGCGGGATCGGCGTCGACGCCTCGCGCTTCGAC
This sequence comes from Myxococcota bacterium, assembly GCA_035498015.1. NCBI lineage: Bacteria > Pseudomonadati > Myxococcota > Myxococcota bacterium. The sequence goes on along the minus strand of DATKAO010000021.1, from coordinate 228 downwards.
GCGCTGCGTTTCCACCCGGACTGGGAGCCCGTGTCTTCGCGCGCCTACTACGCGCCCGTGGCGGCGCTCTCCGCGAACTACTCGAGCTTCCGGGTCGACGTGGTGCCGGGCGAGAAGGTCGGCGCGCCGGTGCAGCTGCGGCTCGCGCCCTCGCTGCCGTACTTTCGCGGCGCCGCCGACGCAGTCACTCTGAGCGGCGGCGGGCAGCTCGTGCTCGACGTCGACGTG
>DATKAO010000020.1 GCA_035498015.1 Myxococcota bacterium | reverse complement strand
GACGTCGTTGCGCTCGAGGCGGTACACGTCGGCGCGGCCGCGCTGGAACTCGAACGAGAGCAGGTTGCCCGAGTTGTCGCGGATCAGCGCGTAGAAGTCGCCGGGCCGCGCGCCGCGCACGTCGAACACCGAGCGCAGCGTCCGCGCGACGGTCTCGACGAGCTCCGGAGAGACGCCCGAGCCGCGCAGCGCGCCCGCGAGCGTGCCGCGCTTGGGCACGCGGCCGGTCACGATCGTGAGCGTCGGGTCCGCGGCGCTGTCCGCCATCGGGTCGACGGACTGATCGACCACCGGCAGAAGGAACGCCGGATCGGCGTTCGCGCTCGGCAACTTGGAGCGCAGCTGGTTCGGATTGCTGGCCGCGCTGAACCCGCCGAACGAGAGCAGGCTGTGGGGGAGCACGCCTGCGGACGCAGCGCAGACCGCGCCCGTCCACACAGCTGCCGCGGTGGCCGCAGCCACCCATCCCCTCCGAGCCTGGTCCAAGAACCCGCCTCCGAAACCGGACCTGCGCAGCCTATAGTGCAGCTGCCTACAGCCGAGACTGTGACAGGAATCACCCGCATGCTGCTCGCCGGCGCTGCGCGCATCGACATCACCCCCGAGGCCGGCGTGCCGCTCATGGGGTACGGGGCCCGGGTGGGAACCGCGACCGGCGTCGCCGACCGCATCTACGCTCGCGCTCTGGCTCTGTCTCTCGCGCATCACTCTATCCTCGTCGTCTCCGCCGAGCTTTGCTTGATGTCTACAGTGAGCGCGAACGCCCTTCGGGTGGCGATCGCCTCGGATACAGGCCTGCCGGTCGACGCCATTCTGGTCGCCTGCACCCACACGCACTCGGGACCGGACACCGGCGTCGCGGAAGCAAATGCGGGAAGACCGGTCCCGGCTCACTCGGCGGCAGCTTTCGCCGGCATTCGCTCTGCCGCCGCCGAGGCCTTCCGGCGGCGGCAACCGGCCCGATTGGCGTGGCGGGAGACGAGCGCGCAGATCGGGCGCAACCGGCGCGCAGCGGACGCGCCCATCGACTCGGGTCTCGAGGTGCTTCGGGTGTCCGCGGCCGACGGACGGCCGATCGCGGTCCTGTTCCGGCACTCCTGCCACGGCACGGTGCGCGGCCACGACAACCTCGAGGTGTCGGGCGACTGGCCGGGCGCGGCCTCGGCGACGATCGAGGCGGCCACGGGTGCGGTCGCGCCATTCCTGCTCGGCGCCCACGCCGACGTCGACCCGCGTACGCGCGGCCTGATGGACCTGGCGATCCCGGGCCAGAGCATCGGGCTCGGCGCCGAGGCGGTGCGGGTGCTGGGGCGCGAGGCCGCCGACGCGGTGCTCGCCGCGCTGCCCGGCGCGGTGGACGAAGCCGAGCCGCGGCTCGCAGCACGCACGGCGCGCGTGAAGCTGCCGCTCCAGCTGGGTGAGCTCGCGCCCGCGGAGCTCGACGCCGAGCTCGCCCGGCGCAAGCGCGAGGTCGCCGCGCTCGTCGGCCGTGGCGAGTCGGCGCTGCCGCGCATGGCGGAGCTGTACGACCTGGCCAACGCCACGGCGCGCGACCTGCCGATCGCCGAGGCGCGCGAGCGGATCGCCGCGGTGCGCGGCTACATCCGCGACCGCACCGCGCCGTTCTTCGTGCCCGAGCAGGCGCGCCAGGCCGAGGTCGAGGTGCAGCTGCTCGCGATCGGCCGCGCGCGGCTGCTGGCGCTGCCGCTCGAGCCGACCAGCGCCGTCGGGCTCGACTGGCGCGCCCGGGTCGGGGCGCACGGGCTCGGGCTCGTCATCGGGATCGGCAACGGCTGGCTGCGCTACCTGCCGCACGCGAAGGACCTGGCGCACCCGCTCGCGCACCAACACTACGAGGTGTTGAACGCGGTGTTCGCGGCGGGCGCCTGTGAAGCGCTGCTGTCGGCCGGCCACGCGCTGGCGCGCGAGCTCGCGTAGACGCGGCCAGCCGCCCGACCGCGAAAACGATCAGGCGCGCAGGTCGCCGATCGCCTGCGACACCGTCTCGAACAGCGGCTCGATCTGGTCGAGCTCCAGGCACGAGAACGCGACGCGGATGTCGGTCTGGCCCATCGCGATCACGCCGACGCCGTACTTCTCGAGCAGGTGCACGCGCAGCTTCTCGGCCGGGACTCCCTTCACGCGGATGCACATGAAGTAGCCCGCGTTGAACGGGTACACGTCCCAGTCGCCCTCGTACTTCGGGCGGAACACGACCTCGCGGACGCGCTCGGCGCGCGCGCGCAGGATCTCGAACTTCTCGCGGCGCTCC
>DATKAO010000019.1 GCA_035498015.1 Myxococcota bacterium | reverse complement strand
CGGAGATGGTGATGCCGGGCGACAACGTGACGATCTCGGTGGAGCTGCACACGCCGATCGCGATGGACCAGGGCCAGCGCTTCGCGATCCGCGAAGGCGGCCGCACCGTGGGCTCCGGCGTCGTCACCCAGGTCATCGAGTAACTCGTCATGGCGGCAGAGATCGGCACCCCGAAAATCCGGATCCGCATGAAGGCGTTCGACCACAAGCTCTTGGACATGAGCGCCTCGGAGATCCTCGACACCGCGATCCGCACCGGCTCCCGCACCGCCGGGCCGATCCCGCTGCCCACCACGATCGTGAAGTACACCGTGCTGCGCGGGCCGCACGTGGACAAGAAGTCGCGCGAGCAGTTCGAGATCCGGACCCACCGGCGACTCATCGACATCCTCGACCCCACGCCGCAGACCGTCGACGCGCTGATGAAGCTCGAGCTGTCGGCCGGCGTGGACGTGGAGATCAAGCTCTAAGTCACTCGCAGCAGGGAAGCTCCCATGGACCTCGATCCGAAAATCTTCGACGCGCCGATCCGCAGTGACCTGCTGTTCACGGTCAACGTCGCCCAGCAGGCCGCGCGGCGCTCCGGCACCGCGGCGGTGAAGAACCGCGCGCTGGTCTCGGGCGGCGGACAGAAGCCGTGGCGCCAGAAGGGCACCGGCCGCGCCCGCCAGGGCACCACGCGCGCCCCGCACTGGGCGGGCGGCGGCGTCGTGCACGGCCCGCGCCCGCGCGACTACTCGGTGAACGTGCCCAAGAAGGTGCGCAAGGCGGCGCTGCGCTCCGCGCTCTCGCTGCGCAAGCGCGAAGAGCGCGTGCTGGTCGTCGACTCACTCGGCCTGAAAGAGCCCAAGACGCAGGCGCTGGCCAAGAAGCTGCGCGACCTGGGCGCCGAGGACGTGCTGATCGTGACCAAGGAGCGCGACCGCGTGATCGAGCTCTCCGGCCGCAACCTGCCGCACGTGCGCGTGCTGCCGGTCGCCGGGCTGAACGTGCGCGACGTGCTGCTGCGCAAACACCTGGTGCTGCTGCGCGATGCCGTGCCCGCGGTGGTGGAGAGACTGTCGTGAAAGACCTGCGCCAGGTGATTCGCCGCCCGGTGATCACCGAGAAGAGCACGATCGAGCGCGAGAGCCAGAACATCGTGACCTTCGCGGTGCACCCCGACGCGAACAAGACCGAGATCAAGCGCGCCGTCGAGACGCTCTTCGACGTGACCGTGGAAGACGTCCGCACGCTGAACGTGCGCGGCAAGATGCGCCGCGTCGGCCGGCACCAGGGCCAGCGCCCGGGCTGGAAGAAGGCGCGCGTGCGGCTGCGCGCCGGCGATTCGATCGAGTTCTTCGAGGGAGTGTGATGCCGGTCCGCAACTTCAAACCCACCTCTCCCGGCCGGCGCGGCATGTCCGTGCCCGACTTCGTGGAGATCACCAAGGCCAAGCCCGAGAAGCGACTCACCAAGGGCAAGCGCGCCAGCGGCGGCCGCAACAACCGCGGCAAGATCACGAGCTACCAGCGCGGCGGCGGTCACAAGCGCAAGCTGCGCGACATCGACCTGCGCCGCGACAAGTGGAACATCCCGGCCAAGGTCGCGGCGATCGAGTACGACCCGAACCGCAGCGCGCGCATCGCGCTGCTCCACTACAAAGACGGCGACAAGCGCTACATCCTGGCGCCGACCGGGCTCTCGGTGGGTGACATCATCCAGACCAGCGAGCGCGCCGAGATCAAGCCCGGCAACACGCTGCCGCTGCGAGTCATTCCGACCGGCTCGCTGGTGCACAACGTCGAGCTCAAGCCCGGCCGCGGCGGACAGATGGTGCGCTCGGCCGGCATGGGCGCGCAGCTCATGGCCTGCGAGGGCAAGTACGCGCAGCTCAAGCTGCCGTCGGGCGAGACGCGCATGGTGCTCGCGCAGTGTCTCGCCACGATCGGCCAGGTCGGGAACGCCGAGCACGAGAACATCTCGGTGGGCAAGGCCGGCCGCTCGCGCTGGCTCGGCATCCGGCCGAACGTGCGCGGCGTGGCCATGAACCCCGTCGACCACCCGCATGGCGGCGGCGAAGGCCGCACGTCCGGCGGTCGCCACCCGGTGAGCCCGTGGGGCCAGCCGACCAAGGGTCACAAGACGCGCAACAACCGGCGCACCGATCGCTTCATCGTGCGCCGCCGAGGACAGAAGTAATGGCGCGCTCCGTCAAGAAGGGACCGTACGTCCAGCCGTCGCTGGCCAAGAAGATCGAGCGGCTGACTCAGTCGGGCGGCCGCCAGATCATCCGCACCTGGTCGCGGCGCTCGATGATCACGCCCGAGATGATCGGTCACACGCTGCACGTCCACAACGGACGCCTGTTCATGCCCGTGTTCGTGACCGAGAACATGGTCGGTCACCGGCTCGGCGAGTTCGCGCCCACGCGCAAGCCCGTCGTGCACTCGGGTGACCGCAAGGTGAAGGCCGCCCCGAGCGGCGCGCCGCCCGCCCCGCCGGCGCCCAAGGCAGGTGGGTGATGGAAGTCAGCGCGAAGCTCACGGGCGTGCGCTTCGGCCCGCAGAAGGGCCGGCTGGTCGCGGACCTGATCCGCGCCAAGCCCGCCTCGCGCGCGCTCGAGATCCTGGTCTCGTGCGAGAAGTCGGCCGCGCGCCCGCTCGAGAAGGTGCTGCGCTCGGCGCTCGCCAACGCGGTCGAGCACAACTCGCGGCACCAGGCCGGCATCGATCTCGACAACCTCTACGTCAAGACGGTCACCGTCACCGACGGCCCGCGCGGCTGGCGCATCCGCCCGCGCGCACAGGGCCGCGCCAATTGGATCAAGAAGAGCACGAGTCACGTGACCGTCGTGCTCGAGGAACGGTAGGAGAGCGCGTGGGACAGAAGGTACATCCGTACGGCTTCCGGCTCGGAGTCATCAACGGCTGGCAGTCGAACTGGTTCTCGGAACGGAATTACTCGCCGTTCCTGCACGAGGACCTGCGCATCCGCGACTTCATCAAGCAGAAGGCGTTCCACGCGGGCATCAGCCGGATCGTGATCGAGCGCCGTGCCGAGAAGATGTCGGTCAACATCCACACCGCGCGCCCGGGCATCCTGATCGGCAAGCGCGGCGCCGACGTCGACGCGCTGCGCCGCGAAGTCGGCGAGATGACCAAGAACGAGGTGTTCATCAACATCCGCGAGGTCCGGAAGGCCGAGACCGACGCGCAGCTGATCGCCGAGAACATCGCGCTCCAGCTCGAGCGCCGCGTCGCGTTCCGCCGCGCCATGAAGAAGGCGATGAGCGCCGCGCTGAAGTTCGGCGCCCAGGGCGTGAAGCTCAAGGTCGCCGGCCGGCTGGGCGGCGCCGAGATGTCGCGCGTCGTGCAGTACATGGAAGGGCGCGTGCCGCTGCACACGCTGCGCGCCCAGATCGACTTCGGCTTCTGGGAGGCGCGCTGCCCCTACGGAATCATCGGCGTGAAGTGCTGGGTGTTCAGTGGCTACGTGCCGGACGCCAAGCTGCACGAGCATCGGCTCGGCGCACCCGAGGAAGCCCAGACCAGGTAACTGGCTCCAGGTAAGTCATGCTGCAACCCAAACGAACCAAGTTCCGCAAAGTCCAGAAGGGTCGCGTGCGCGGCAAGGCGTACCGCGGGTCGGAGCTCGCCTTCGGCGAGTACGGCCTGCAAGCGCTCGATCACGGACTCGTGACCGCGCGCCAGATCGAAGCCGCGCGCGTCGCGATGACCCGCCACGCCAAGCGCGGCGGAAAAGTCTGGATCCGCATCTTCCCCGACAAGCCGATGACCAAGCGCCCGCCCGAGACACGCATGGGCAAAGGCAAGGGCAACCCCGAGTACTGGGCCGCGGTGGTGAAGCAGGGCCGCGTGCTCTACGAGATGGGGGGCCTCGACCGCACCACGGCGCGCGAGGCGCTGCGCCTCGCGGGTCACAAGATCGGCGTGCGCACGCGCATCCTCGAGAGGACCGACGTATGAAGCCCGCCGACCTGCGCAAGCTGTCGGACGCCGAGCTGGAGTCCCGCGTGAACGAGATGCGCGACCAGGTCTTCGACCTGCGCATCAAGCTCGCGACCCAGCAGCTGGAGAAGAACGCGACGCTTCGCCTGGCGCGCCGTGACCTCGCGCGCGCACTCACCGTCCAGGCCGAGCGGAAGGAGAAGTCATGAGCATGCGGGGATTGCGCCGGACCCAAGACGGCGTGGTGGTCTCCGACAAGATGGACAAGTCCGTCGTCGTCGAAGTGAGTCGCACCGTCCTCCACCCGCTGTACCAGAAGTACGTGCGCAAGCGCACGCGCTTCATGGCGCACGACGAGTCGAACGCGCTCAAGGTGGGCGACCGCGTGCGCATCGTGGAGTCACGTCCGATCTCGCGCCGCAAGCGCTGGCGCGTGCAGGAGAAGCTGGCGTGATCCAGATGCAGTCCGTGCTCGAGGTCGCCGACAACTCCGGCGCGCGCCGCGTCTTCTGCGTGAAGGTGCTGGGCGGCTCTCAGCGCCGCTACGCGTCGATCGGCGACATCGTGGTGGTGTCGGTGAAGGAAGCGCTGCCGGGCTCGCGCGTGAAGAAGAAGCAGCTCCACAAGGCGGTGATCGTGCGGACCAAGAAGGAGATCGGCCGCTCGGACGGGAGCTACATCCGCTTCGACGACAACTCGGTGGTGCTGGTCGACAACAACCGCGAGCCGATCGGCACCCGCATCTTCGGGCCGGTTGCGCGCGAGCTCCGCGCCAAGCGCTTCATGAAGATCATCTCGCTCGCCCCCGAGGTCCTGTGATGGCCGCGCGCATTCGCAAAGGAGACACCGTCCAGGTGATGGTCGGCCGCGAGCGCGGCAAGCGGGGCTCGGTGCTGAGCGTCGACAACGAGCGCCAGCGCGTGCTGATCGAGCGCGTGAACCTGCGCAAGAAGCACCAGAAGCCCACGGCGACCGTGCGCCAGGGCGGCATCATCGACAAGGAGGTCCCCGTGCACCTCTCCAACGTGGCGCTGGTCCACAAGGGAGAGACCACGCGCGTGCAGTTCCGCACCGTGGATGGCGTGAAGCTGCGCTGGAGCGTGAAGCACGACGAGGCGATCGATGGCTGAAGAACAGAAAGAAGAGAAGAAGAAGAAGAAGCCGAAGAACCTGGAGCTCGCGAACTCACCCGAGGCGCTGGCCAAGGCCGAGGCGCGCGCGGCGAAGAAGGCCGAGAAGAAGGGCGAGGCTGCGCCCAAGAAGGCGGCCGCGCCCCAGCGCGACGAGCCGGCCACGCCGCCGGTCGTGGTGGAGAACTACGTCCCGCGCCTGCTCGAGACCTACCGCAACTCGGTCGCGCCCGCGCTGCAGAAGCGCTTCGCCTACAAGAGCGCCATGCAGGTGCCGCGGCTGAAGCAGATCACGCTGAACGTGGGCCTCGGCGAAGCCACTCAGAACCCGAAGCTGCTCGACGCGGCGGCCGACGAGATCGCGCGCATGACCGGCCAGAAGCCGATCATCCAGAAGTCGAAGAAGGCGATCGCGAACTTCCGGCTGCGCGAGAACCAGCGCATCGGAGTGTCGGTGACCCTGCGACGCCAGCGCATGTGGGAGTTTCTCGACCGGCTGATCAACGTGTCGCTGCCGCGCGTGCGCGACTTCCGCGGAGTGTCTCCGCGCGCCTTCGACGGCCGCGGCAACTACACGCTCGGCGTGCGCGAGCAGATCATCTTCCCCGAGGTCGACTACGACAAGGTCGAGAAGATCCGGGGCTTGAACGTTTCGATCGTGACCAGCGCCACGACCGACGAGGAGGGCCTCGCGCTCCTCACCGGTCTGGGCATGCCGTTCAGGACGTGAGGATCCATGGC